>BOAU01000001.1 GCA_026002025.1 Spirochaetia bacterium
ATACTATAATACATGAATACCAAGCTTCTTTCCCCTATGCTGGATTTGGTTTTAACCTTTACGTCAAGGATGGCAATCTTGCCGTCATTCATGGCCAGTTTTGTATTGGTATCCACGAATTCAAGTCCCGCATATTCATCCTCCGGTAACTTGAGGATGGAAAGCAGGAGACTTGCCAGAATATCGGTATTCCGGGGATCGCCGAAAATCCGCTTGAAAACCAAATCCAGCATAGGGGAAAGAAGCTTGGTATTCATGTATTATAGTATACAGAAAAAGGATTGAGAAAGCAACAAAACTTCCGTATTCTCCGGCAATGTGATACAATACCGTCATGGAAAAAGAACAAACACCCGACAAACTCTCCATCGCCGCCTTCGCCGCCCGCATCCGCAATAACATCGAAGGGGTCTTCCTGGGAAAGACCGAAGTCATCGACATGCTGATCACCGCCTTCCTGGCCCGGGGCCATGTGCTGCTGGAAGACGTGCCCGGTACGGGAAAGACGATTCTGGCCCGGGCCTTTGCGGCCAGCGTGGGCCTCAGTTTTGCCCGGATTCAGTGCACCCCGGACCTGCTCCCCGCGGACATCCTGGGGGTCTCGGTCTGGCAGCAGGGCGAATCCGGCGGGCAGTTCGTGTACCGAAGCGGCCCGATTGTGAACCAGTTTGTGCTGGTGGATGAGATTAACCGGGCCACCCCCCGCGCCCAGTCGGCCCTGCTGGAAGCCATGGCTGAGGGGCAAATTTCCGTTGAAGGAAAGCGGCTTTCCCTGCCGGAGCCCTTCTTTGTGCTTGCCACGGAAAATCCCGTTGAATTCGAAGGCACTTTTCCCCTGCCGGAGGCCCAAAAGGACCGCTTCCTCCTGTCGCTTAACATCGGTTACCCAAGCGCGGAGGCGGAGGCCCTGATCCTGGAAAATCAGCGCCGGATCACCCACCCCATTACGGACCTCAAGCCCGTGGCCTCCGCCGAAGAAATTGCACCTCTCCAGGAAAAGGTGACGCAAATTCACGTGGACCCCATGGTGAAGAATTACCTCCTGGCACTGGTGGATGCCACCCGGAAGGAGCCGAACCTGCGGGTGGGCATCTCCCCCCGTGGCAGCCTGGCCCTGTATCGGGCCGCCCAGGCCTACGCCGCCCTCCATAACCGCGATTACGTGGTTCCCGAGGACATCAAGGCCCTGGCCTTGCCGGTGTTCCGTCAGCGGATGCTCCTGTCCTCCGAAGCCTTTGTCCGGGGCATTGTCTCCGACCGGATCATCGAATCGATCCTGGACCGGACGTCGATCCCCGCTCTTGCCGCCGAGGTCGCAGGCCGAGGTTCCCCTCCGGGGTACCGGACCGCCACGTGAACCGGACCGCCGGGAAAGTGACAGGCCGTACAACGGCTCCACGGGCCGACCAATGGGCGCAGGTGAGGTTTCGCGGCGGCGCCCCTGTTTTTGCGGGCGCCGGGGCCCTGATTCTGGTGTATCTTTTTGCGCCTTTTTTCATCCTTCAGTTCATTTCACTCTTTCTGCTCTTTCTCATTATTGGCTCCAAAATGTACAGCGAATATTTGCTGCGGAACCTCCGCCTTTTTAGGAGGGAGGGAGATTTGCGGAATTTCCGTTCCGAATGGGCCAATGTGGAGCTGGTGGTGGAAAACCGTGGGCGGCTCCCCGCATTTATGCTGGCGGTGACTGATTCGCCGGGGCGGCTTTCGGTCTTTCGGAATAATAAAAGTCTTTGCACCCTCCGGAGCCGTTCCCGGCTGATCCTCAGCTGGCAGACATATTGTTCCAGCCGGGGGATCTTCAGTGTCGGCCCCGCCACGGTCCGGGGCGGCGATCCCCTGGGGCTCTTTCCCTTTTTTGCCGCCGCCCCGGAGACCACCCGGCTGGTGGTGTATCCCCCGCCGGGCCATATCAGCCTTGGGAGTCCGGGGGGCATTCCCCAGGGAACCCGTGTCATTGGCAACCCCCTCTACGAGGATGTGACCCGGCGGCGTTCCCTGCGGGAGTACCAGGCCGGGGACGAGATGCGGCGGATCAACTGGAAGGCGAGCGCCCGCATGAGCGCTGCCGCCCCCACGGGCAGCTTTCCCAACGCTTCACTTGGCAATCAAAAACTTTTGGTGAATGAATACGAAGCGGCCATATCCTATCCCCTGGTTGTCTTCCTCAACCTGGACCCCTACGAATACGGCCTGCGGCAGCGGGAACTTTATTTTGAGCGGACCATCGAAGCCGCCGCAAGTCTCTGCATGATGGCCTCCCGTGAAGGGCAGGAGCTGGGGATCATGCTCTACAATCCCCATGAAGGAGAGGGCTTCACCTTTATCAAACCCGGCGCCTTCACTTTGCTCCCCATTCTTGAACGGCTTGCGGGACTGGAACGGGCAGGCGAGCCCAAAAGCGATGCCGCGGAACAGCGGCCCCTGCGGGGGAGCGCCCGGCTGATGCTGGACCGGGGAAAATTCCTGCCCTACGGAACCCGGCTGGTCTATACGGGGCCGGATTTTTCCGATGAAGAGTACATTGCCCTGAACAGCCTCAAGCGGCATCACCTTTCCCTGGAATACCTCATCATTGATGAACGGCATCTTGCCGCAGCGGTTCCGGGAAATTCCCCGCGGTATCAGATGAAGGAGGGGGGCTATGAAATCATCTGAAGCCGTACAGGCAACGGTGCAGAATCCCCTCTACAGTATCCTTGCGGTGTTTATCCCCTGGTCAGTCCTGGTCACCGGTGTTCCCTTAATTGGCAGGATTGTTACCCATGCACTGCCCGGTATGGCCTTCCCCTATATCAGTATTTTTGCCGCGGCCTTTTTCTGCAGTATTACTGTTTCTGTTTATGCGGGGATGATGAAGAATTTACCGGGGGCTCACAGCGCGGCGAATATCCGGGGGGCAATTATCATTGTAGCGGCGGCATATATCGTCGCTTCCTTTCTGCGTTTGGATATAACTCTAGGCCGTCGTTTCCTGCCGGGGCTGGCCAATTTTCTGGGAATGCTTGCCTCCCTGTATGTCTGGGTCTTTGTACTTTATCTGCGGGAAATCTTTAAGGCCCGTGAATTTTTTGAATCCCACACCCGGCAGTACGAAGGTGAAAACCTCCAGCGGATCATGCTGGAAGACGCGGCCCTTATGGGCGATGCGGACGCCAACCTCAGAAAGCTCATCACCGTTTACGGGGTACAGCTTGGCATTGTGGGCGTACTGGCAATCGTATCAGGAATACTGAAGATCTCGCTTTCCCTGACCTTCCGTATTCTGCTGGTGATCCTCTATGTAAGCGCCGCCTGCATCTTTGCCATCCTTGAACTGTTCAAGCGTGAACAATACTTTGCCGGTGAGGGAATTGCGATGGGCGGACCGGAACGATCCAAACGGATAACAGCGATACTGTGTTTTTCAGTTTCCGCGGCAGCCACAGCGTTACTGTTTGCGGCGGACAACAACATCCTTCCCATTTCGATCATCACCGGTTTTTTGGCATGGCTCGCTTCCCTTCTTACCCGGCCCCCAAAACCCTATGAAGGGGAAATATTTGCCCCTGAAATGACGATGCCCAACGGGGAACCCATGCCCGACATGCAGCAGCTCATGGGAATCGAGTCCACCGAACCCTGGCCCTTCTGGGATTATGTAAAATACGCCGCAATAGCCTTACTGATACTGGGCTTTATCTGGTTCATGATAAAACCCCTCCTTTCCCGTTCCGCCGCTTCCGGCAAAATTCCCTTCAGGCTGAAACTTGCCCGCCTCGTTCTGCAATGGTTCGGCGCCCTGCGCCAGGGCCTTGCCTGGTTCTTTTCCGCCCTCAGAAAAGACGACGGCTCATATAAGATGAACCGCCCCGGCGTTGAAAAGATCAAGGGCATGGCGGCGGATCTGCTTGCCGCCTATTCCCAGGCAAAAAAACGGGACATGAAAAACAGTCTCACCCTTTTTGCCCGGCTCATCCTTTGGGGAACCGAAACCCTCCAGGTTAGCTGGAAACCTTCCCGCGCCCCCGGTGAATACTGCGCCGCACTTGTGCAGGCTCTGGCAGCTGCGGAAGTGACAGAAGCCGCCGGGCCTGAGGCTGTTAGTAATACTGCGGAAACCAACGCCGCGATCTTCCGGTGCGGCGAACTTTTCGAGGAGGCCCTCTACGGGGCGGATGTACTCTCAAAAGAAAAGCAGAAGGAATTTAAGGCGCTGGTGGAGAAGCTTGCGGGGTGACCGGGATCGACAATTCAACGTTACCCGGCGGGCTGTCATTCATGATGGTTTGGGCGTAGTTGTAAAGAAATTCAAACTGGTATTCCTCCAGCAGCCGCCAGCCCTTTGATTGGGGGATGTCCAGGGCATTGAGGTATTCGGTTCCCGCAAAGTAGCGGGCGTTTAATGTTGTCATCAGATCGCTTATGGCGTTAAATTCCGCAATGGTAAGATAAAATTCCATGGCCAGCCGGCGTTTAACCATTTCCCCGGAACTCTGTTTGAAGAAATCCTCCGAATAGGATTTAAAGTTTTGGAGCCGCGGGTCCGGTATGTTATTGACCTCTGCCCAGCCCTCAACATCCACCGGTTTGACCTTATACTGCCAGCGGCTGTCTGCGGAGCGCTCATCCGCCGGGATAAATTTAAGCTCCCCGATCTGGTGGGGGTATACCGAAAGGGCGCTGGTTGCAATATCGTAAACCGGGCCCCGCGAAGTTTCCCGCGTGCTGATCTCCTGGGCGTGGATATGGCCGCTCAGAATAAAATTGATTCCCAGCTCCGCGAAGAGTTCCCGCAGTGTTTCTGCGTCGTCCACGGTAAAGTCTTCGTTGACCATGGGATGATGATCCATCAGGCTGTGGTGCATAGCAGCAGCCAGAAGCGTTCCATCTTTTTGCGCCGCAGCAGCGTTACTGCGGATCCATTCCCTGGTTGAAGCCGGAATCGCCCCGCCCATTTCGGCATACCCCAATTCCTTGTTATGGGTGTATTTAGCGCTGTCCAGCATCAAAAGCCGCAGTTTCGGCGCGGGCTGCACAACATAACTAAGGGTTTCCTTATCACGGGAAAGGGCTTCCCCGTAGCCAAAGTCCCGGTAGATTTTACGGAAATCAACGGGACTTATTGATTTGACGGCGGATACCTTGCCCTTAAGCAGACTGCGGGCGCCGGGGTTTTCGATATCGTGATTTCCGGGGAGCACATAAATTTTGAGTCCCCGGTATTCCATCGCCTTAAGGCGATTCGCCAGTTCCAGGTGGCTTTCCCGCTCGCCGTTGAAGGTTAAATCCCCGTTGAAGATCATAATGCCCGGTTCTGTAGAATAACTAAGGGCCTGCAGAATGGAATCCATCATCTCCACATTTTTTCCATCCCGTTCCGCAGTGGGCTGGTCGTGGAGGCTTTTGGCGAAATAATGCACATCGTTGCTTACGTAGACAGGCGGGATATCCGCCCCGCCCACAGGGGCCGGCGGCCTGTTCCCGCAGCTCCATAAAAGCAGGGGCAGCAGCAAAAAGGGGATGCTATGCCGCAGCACCCTGGTTCCCGGGCCTTAGCCTTTTGCCGCGCCAATCATGATGCCCTTTAAAAAAGACATTTTCACCTTTTTTTGCGGCTTTCCTATTCGGCATTTTTTACCTTACGGTAACGGGCATAGAATTCCTGCTGAAGTTTGGGAACCAGGGTATCTTCCTTTACGCGTCTGATGAGATCCGCCGTATCCTGCACCGCCGCTTCCATGGCCTTTTCTCCCTTTTCCGCTGTCGCCTTTGAAGGAGTACCGGCGATATGTTCGGGGTATTTCGCGTACCACCAATAACCCGTGTAACCGAGAAGGGACGTATCGTATTTGGGAAGTATGGGCTCCGCGTATTTATGGTATTCCATTTTAATGGCCTCCGGGGCGATGGCCATCATGAAACTTGTTTCCAATTCGTCCGCGTGGCCGCCTTCGGTTTCCCACTTGATCAGTTTGGAACGTTCGCCCCGGGCGGGAGAAATATACAGGGTGTAATCCACTTCCCTCTCGCACTGGGACATGGCGAAATATTGCAGGAAATTGTTGTTTCCCCCGTGTCCGTTGATCATCAGAATCTTTTTAAAGCCGTTGTTGGCGATCTGATCCAGCACGGTCTCCAATACCTGAAGAAGCAGGGTGGTGTTGAAATTAATCGTGCCCGTAAAACAGGACGCCTCGTGAAGCTGGCCGAACCAGTAGGGGGGAAACACCACGCAGGGTTCCCGCAGGGCGGCGCGGTACGAAATCTCGTGGGCCGTAAGGCCGTCGGTGCCGAAGGGAAGATGCTCCCCGTGGCGTTCCAGTGAGCCGATGGGCAGAACACAGAGCCCTTCGTTTTTCGCGAGGGCCTTAAAATCCGTCGGTGTCAAATATTCCCAGCGAACTTCCATTTAATTACCTCCGTATTTTGCCATTGTACCACACCGATACACAAATGCAAGAAAAATGGTATCTGGTTCAATTATCAACAAACACCGCGTCCCCTAATGCCCGTACAAAGGCGCTGATATCTTTTCGTGAGCCGGATTTCAGGGGGAAGCTGCGCCGCAGCATGGTGGTTCCCCGGCCGCCGTCGTAGAGTTCGCAGAGCACATTCCAGCCGCCCTGTCCCCCGTCCTGCATTTCCAGGGTGAGGGTGAACCGGGCAGGGTTTGCACCGTTCCCGGCTGTATTTGCAATGACGCCGGTATCCCGCAGCCCGGCCTTTCGCAGAATTCGCGTGATGGGCTTTATGGTTTTTGCCGCGCGGGGATCTGCGGCATTTTCGCCGGTATTAAAGACAAACCGCAGCTGTAGCGGCAGACTTAAGGCCTCCTGCCGCAGGGCGCCGCGGTTCAGGGCAAATAGTTTTTCTACCGCATCCTGATACGCCGCGTTTTGCCGTAACGCACCTTTACTGCGGTGGGCCAGTTCGGCGTAGGCTTCGCTGATCATGTCCCGTTCCCACGCCGGGTCAAAACCTTCCAGGGCTGTTTCGGTAAGGGAACGTTTTTTCATGAGCCGGCCCTCTTCAAAATTGTAGGAGGGCTTTGCTTCGGGAATGAGGGGGGTTTCAAAAGCACGGGCCTCACGGAGGTAGGTCAGGGCCCGGCGGGGATATGCTTCAAAGGCCAGGTAATACTGGATCAGGGCATCCAGATGGGTTTCACCGTAGGCATCCGCAGAAAGGAGGCTGTACTTCTGAAAGAGTTTTTTGTGGACCGCCGCCTTAAAGCCAAATGAAAGCCGACGGAAAGCGCTGCGGATCTTTTCACCCGGCCCGGCCCAGGGGATGAACCCTTCGGTGTTTTTAAGACCTTCGTAGGTCTTGTAAAGAATTTCGTGGATGTCCCGGCGGTAGCGCACGGGGTCGATGCCGTAGTTCAGCATCCAGGAAAGATCCCCCGCGTTAAGGCAGTCCTCGGCGTAGAGCCGGGCCTCTTCCAAACGGCCCGACACCTGATAGACCTGGGCCAAATTCAGCTTGGAGAGGGGGGATGTGTCGATTTCGTAGGCCGTTTCGTAATCCGCAAGGGTCTTCTTAAAGTCCAGCTGCCGCAGGTACATTTCCCCCCGTGCAAGCCGGCCCGATGCGCGGTTCTGGGCGTTGAGGGACGCGTTGGTCCGTTCAAAGGCCAGGGCGAAGTGGTAGAACCGGGTTTCCAGAATGGAGAGGTTGTAATGGGCCACTGCGGTAAAGGTCCGGTCATGGCGGGCCTCCCCATCGGCAATCGCCGCGAGGTACCATTTTTTTCCCTCATCATAACGGAACATGTCCGCGTTGATGGTTCCCAGGGTCATGGCAAAATCCGAATCGTCCCCAAAGCGTTCCATTGCGGCGCGGAGGAGCTGTTCCCCGTCGCTTTGGCGGTGAACCTTGTAGTACATCCATCCCAGGCTGCCGATGGCCTCCCGGTTGTCCGGCTCAATCTCCAGGAGCCGCTCAAGGTAATCCACAGAAACAGTATCCCTGTTGAGGTAGCCCGCGGTCCGGGAAAGCCGAAAGAGGATCTCCGGGTCTTGGGGTTCTATCTTTTCGGCCTTGCGGTATTCATCCCAGGCCATGCCGTAAAGTCCCCGGAAGTAGTACAGGCTGCCCAATGCCCAGGGGAAGCGTATGTCGGCGGGGTATAATGCAAGCCCCTCATTGTAAAGCTCAATGGCCCGCTCCCAAAATTCAGCGTCCTCCGCATCCTGGGCGCGGTTGAAAAGGGCTGATGCCCCGTCAGATTCGGCCTGCGTATAGGGAAGTGTTTGATCAATTTGTCCGGTTTGATCCTGCGCCATTGCGCTATCGCTGTTTAGGGAGAACAGTAATACTGCGAGCAGGATGAGGCTGCCTGTTCCCACAGCAGTATTACTGTTTTTGCCGCCGCTGTTTGTATCATCGTTTTGATGGACAGATTTGAGCGTCATCGCTAAAGGCGGAATGATCCACGCGAGGAAGCGGCGGCCCGCGGACACCTGCTGCTGGTAGATCGCAGTAAAATTATTATAGCCTTCACACAATATTTTGAGATCATCCTGCGAATATTCTTTGGCAAAGCGGGCGGCGGCCGTTCCCTGATATAATGTATAAGTTCCGGTGAAAAGTTCATCTATCTTTTGCGCCCATTCAGATTCACTTTCGAGCGAATGCCGCCTGAACCCCGCAAGGGCCAGCCGTTGTTTGATATGGGCCCAAAGGCGCAGCGCTTTTTTCCGGGGCTTTGCAGTGAGGCGGAAAACAAAAAGATGGCCGCAGCGGATCAGCAGCCAGATGACAGCGATCACAAACAGCAGAATGGGCCACCAGTTTTTGCGGAGGAAGCGCTGAATGGAATTTGCCAGGGATTTTAAATTTGACGCGGCGCTGTTGTCGTCCATTCCCTCCTTCGGATTAAGCCGGGAATGGTTATCCAGAATTTCCCTCATGAGCCGTTCAAAAAGTTCAGGAGGCACGCCGGAGGAAAAACGGAATTCCTCACCCTCCGCAAGATTTTCCGTGGTGGGATCGTATTCGATCCAGCCGTAACCGGGATAGAATACTTCAACCCATGCATGGGCCATGTCGGAACGCACCGGATAATAATCAAAGGTGTTGGTTTGGGGATCGAGAAAAAACCCGGCGCTCACCCGCGCGGGAATCCCCATTGAGCGGAGGAGCAGGGTCATGGCGAAAGCGTAATAGGAACAGTAACCCTTTTTTGTGTTGAACAGAAAATGCGAAAGCTGATCCCCGTCCGGGGCAATCCCCGGCTTCAGGCTGTAGCGGTAATCCCCATATTTGAGCCAATCGTAGATGCTTTGAACCCTGTCCCAGTACAGAGCGAGCCCGGCGCTGATCTCTTCCGCATAGGCCTTGAGCCGCTGATCATCGCCGTATTCGGTGTAAAGCTGATACTCTTCGGCACTGAGACGCAGATTTGCCGCATTGGGGGGCCACTCCGCCGCGGCCATTAGTTCAAAGGGAAGGGCCTCACTGGTGCGGCTCTGCACTGCGTAAACCGAGCTAAAGGATGAGGCGTCCCAGCTTTCAAAGGGAGTTATTGATATGGGCTCGTTCATGCCGATAAAAGCCGATGAATCAAAGTTCACCAAATAGTATTCCTGATTGGTAAGTCGTGATGCCTGTATACCATCCGCCGACAGGTAAGATTCAGCTTCGGTGAGGCGGGTGGGCCGGTCAGGCAGACGCTGGGGATGGGCCCGCTCATCAATGTCCTCCAGCCGGTAGAATCCCTGTTTGCGGCTGTAACCGGAAAGCACGTAGCGCCGCAGAAAAATGTGGGTGTCTTCGGAATCTTTTTTGACGATCAGCACGAGGTCATCGTTCATGCTGATTTCACTTTCCAATCGTAGGACCTGTGAAAAATCAAAACTGAAAAGTTTCGGCTCCAAAAGGCCGCCCCCCCGCTCAAGGGCCCGCTCCTGGGACGGCCCGAGAAACAGTACGCCCCCGGTTAATATCAATAAAAACAGTATTACTGTTGCCGCAGCGCTTTCTTTTTTGCGGAGTGCAATTTCAGGCGGCAGTGAAAACATCAGCGCAAGAATCTGCATAAAGCCCACAACAACAAAGAGGCCGATCATCACAACGGGCCAGCGGTACAGGTTAATGTCCGCGGTCCCGGCAATGGAGAAGGTCCCCAAAAGCAAAAGGATCCCCGCAGCGATGTCCCCCCGAAGAAATTTCCGGGACCGGATTGAAAAATACGTGCTAAAGGCGGCCCAGTAAAATGGCAGCAGTGAAACAAAGTTGTTACGATCAAGATTGAGGAGAAGCCCGTCCAGAACCGGCGACGGACCCGGCGCAAAAATTCGGGGAAAGGCAACGAGAAGCCGGGCGGCCCATGGGATAAGGGCCAGTGTAATAATGGCGGGGAGGGCTTTAAGTTTTTTTCCCGCAAGGATCGCTGCGGCGGCAAAGGCGCAGATCAGGGCCGCCACAAAGACCGCCGTGTCCGCGAGGTCCGTGGCAAGGAGCCGGAACTGGCAGAGGATGACGAAGAGCGCCGCCGACCGCAGTCCCAAGGCCAGCGCAAGGGGAATGGGTTGCGGCGCCATCTTCCTACTCAAGCCTGATGCGCCGGGCATGGACCCCTCCTTTCTGACCGTAAATGGCGGCGCAGGTTTCCGCCGGGCCGTCGAACGCTTCCCCTTCATAAAGGAAGATCAGATCCGTCCCCTGTTTCACATCCCGTTTTTTCAGGAACCGATCCAGCGCGGTGGACTCGGCGCTGCCGCCCCCTATCGTGCGGGGCAGGGCAAGGATCAGGAAACCCCGGTCCGGCGCATCAGGATAATCCGAATTCAGGTGCCTGGCACTACCGTTGGCGTCCAAGGGCAGCGCCGCAGGCCAGGCCAGGGCAACGGCAAGTTCCGCCGGAGTGCCGCCCCGGACTTCACCCCCGGCATAAGCGACAAGCACATCCATCCCCTTGGCGGCGCATTCCAGGGCTGCGGCCAGGGCGTTTTCGCAGAGCTTGTCCACCGCCAGCCGCCCCGCCTCTGCGCTGTACAGGGCGGGATCGCACTGGGTGTCCACCATGATGAGGAGGTGGGAATGGGGGGGCGGCTCGGGCTCGCCTTCCCGCACAAAGAGGTCCCCCCCGTGACTGAAAAGTTTCCAGTTTATCCGCCGTGGGTCATCGCCGGGAATGTAGGGCCGGTTGTCGATCAGGTTGTCGGTGCGCCGGTAATGGGGCTCACTGCGCTGCTCGGTTCCGCCGGAACGGACCCTGACCGGAACCGGCTCCTCCGCGGCGCGGGGGCTGGCAAGGAGCCGGGGATCGCTGCTTTGGACCAGCCGCCAGGAAAAGCGGAAAAAACCCGGTGCGTCAAAAATGGCCAGCTCATCATAATCGCTATAATAGGCCCCCCGCAGGGGAACTTCAAAGGAACAAGCCCCTTGGTCTAAAGTGTCGGGATCGAAGATGTGCCCGGCGCTGCGGCCGTCCAAAGTTTTCAGCTTGATGTGATACCGGATCAGGATCGCAGGCAGGCGGAAAAAGTGGCTTGCCGGCTTTTTCGAAGCAGAGGCCTGGGCCAGGCTGGCGGAGAAGAAAACCTCCGCCCTGGTCCCCGCGGCGATCTCCTGGGGGCTGATCCGGGCGCTGAGGGCAAGGGCCCTTTTGCAATGCAGCAGGGCCAGAATCAGGGTCATGATCAAACACCAGGCCCATGCGGCCAGAAACACTGAAGCGGTCAGGGTAAGGGCCAGTTCCTGCCGAAGCTCCCCCGCAACAAAGGCCGCAATGATAATAATGAAGATGATGACGCCCATGGGCTGCGGGGCAAAGTACCCGCGCTTAAAGGGTTTTGATTCCGTCGATGCGCGCAAGGCATATCTCCCGGATAAGCTTTTCCCCCTGGGACCGGGGGTCCCGCAGTTTGAGCCGGTGGGCCAGCACCGGCGCGGCAAGGTTTGCCAGGTCCTCGTCGGTGACAAAGGCCCGCCCCCGCACCAGCGCCAGAGCCCGGGCCGCCTCAAGCAGATGAATCCCCGCCCGGGGGCTGGCCCCCAGGACAAAGCCCCGGTGTACCCGTGTGTCCCGGACCATATCGGCAATGGCCTCCTTCAGGCTGGCATGGCAGAAAATTTCCGCCGCCGCCTTCCGGGCCGCCATAAAATCATCGATGGTGACCGCCGGTTCCAGCCGCCGCAGGCCCCCCTCTGCGGGATTTTCTTCCAGAATGGAAAGCTCCGCATCCCGGCTGGGGTAGCCCAGGGAAAGGCGCATCATAAAGCGGTCAAGCTGGGCCGCCGGCAGAGGGAAAGTCCCCTCGCTTTCGATGGGATTCTCGGTGGCGATCACAAAAAAAGGCTCAGGCGGGTAATGGGTCGTTGCCCCGATGGTCACCTGCCGCTCCGCCATCACCTCAAGCAGGGCGGACTGCACCTTTGGGGTGGTCCGGTTGATTTCGTCGGCCAGCACGATATTTGCCAGCACCGGCCCCGGCACAAAACGGAAACTCCGGCTTTCCGGGTCAAACACATCCACCCCGGTGATATCGTAGGGCAGCAGGTCCGGGGTAAACTGAATCCGCTTGAAGATAAGCCCCCCCGTCCCGTCCCGCGAACCGATCAGTTTGGCAAAGGTCTTTGCCACGGTGGTTTTGCCCAGACCGGGGTTGTCTTCAATAAGCACATGGCCCCCGGCAAGGATCGCCGCCGTGAGCAGTTCCAGGAATTCCTTCTTCCCCCGGATAATTTGGGCCGCGCCCTCAACCAGGGCCGCCGCCGTCGCAAACGATACTTCTTGCGCATCTTCAGGTTTCATATTGAGCCAAGCATAGCATGGGAGGGGGCTGCGGGGGAAGGCAGGGTGTAGAACAGAATATTAAGCCGATTTCTTATGTAAAGGCGCATGCCAAAGAACATTAAATGCCATAAATTCGGCAAATTATTGACTTTCAGCGAAATTGAGATGATATTATTGATTTTGGCAATAGAAAATAAGTTGTAAAGAAAAATCGTGCATCGCATAAATCACGTTATGCGTCATAAAATCTGAAATTTATGGGAATGGCGGCATCCGTGCTGCCAGAAAACACCTGTAAAATGAGTATTTTATGAAATCAAACGCAAAAACTTAAATTATTTTAGGAGGTAGTTTATGAAAACTACAAAAGTTGGGAATATATTGACAAAATAATGTAAATAACATACTATATTTCTGGAGGATAAAATGGAAATTGACAATAAAAAATTGGTATACAGAAAAATGGGTGAAAATGATCTGGGTATATTCGTAAAATTACGTCTCGAATTTTTATCGAAAATGAATCAAGATTTGACTGAAAAAAATAAAGTAAAAATAATAGATTCATTGAATAAATATTATGTTAAATGTTTATCAAAAAATGAATTTATTGGAATAATTTGTGAATACAATAATATTATAGTTTCTACAGCCTTTTTGGCAATAAATGAAAAACCAGCAAATTATTATTCTATTAACGGAAAAACCGGTACATTATTAAATGTTTATACATTTCCTGAATATAGGAAAAATGGAATATCGACATGTATATTAAAGATTCTTGTAGAAGAGGCTAAAAAACAAAATGTTTTTGATATAGAGCTTTTAGCAACAAAAGATGGAGAAAAACTATATGAAAATATTGGGTTTACTGTACCGGAAAAGAAGTATATGGAATTGATATTGTAATGAGTAAAATTGTTGATTCAGGCTGTTGATTTCGATGATATTTATTTTATCTTAAACCGCATAAGCACTTCGCCGGTAGCCGGGTCAATCTCGATTTTCTGGTCCTTAAAATTGAAGTCCGTCCCGGTGGACATTTTGAACAGCCCCGCGAGGAACTGCATACCGCTGACCAATACCTGTTCAAGCTCTGCGGCCTGTTTCGGCGGGGGAAGGGATGAAGGCTGCGCCGGAGCAACGGGAGCCGGGGTTTCCGCCGCAATCAATGCCCCTTGTGCCGCCATTGATTCCTCCTGCGCCGCCGTCAATGCCCCCAGCGCCGATTCCTGCCGGCTGACAAGCTCTTCCAATTGCTGGATAAACTGGGAACGGCCCTTGGTGGAGAAGTCAACGTAGTTAATATTGTTGCCCTTGGAAAGGACTCCTTCAAAAAGGCTCTGCTTAACCAGAAGGCCCACGGCAATACGCTCTTCAATAGAATTTCGGGAAATCAGGTTGAAAATAGTCAGCTTGCGGCTTTTCTGGCCCAGGCGGTCAATGCGGCCGATGCGCTGGTTTTTCTTTGCGGGGTTCCAGGGCAGTTCAAAATTAATCAGAATGTCTGCGGCCTGCAGGTTAAGGCCCGCACCGCCTGCTTCGGTGGAAAGAAAAATCCGGCAATCCCGGTTGTTTTCAAATTTTTTGATCAACTCGCCCCGGGATTTTACCGGTACCGTGCCGTTTAGTTCCACAAAACCTGTTTTATGTTTTCGCAGCATCCCTGCGATAATTTTATGCATCTTTATCCATTCAGAAAAAATAATAACCTTGCGTGAATTGTTTTTGATATCCAGTTTCTCAAACAGTATGTCCTCCAGCTCAATGAGTTTGGGGGAATCCTGGGTTTTATCATCAACCAGATAGGTTGAATCGCATACCATGCGGGCGCTGGCAAGAAGCAGGTTCAGCCGCTGCAAATCGTAGGGGGTCAGGAAGCGCTTGCGGATGATTTTTGCAATGCCCAGCATAAGCCCGGCATGCAATTCTTTCTGTAGTGGGGAAAGTTCAACCGGTACATCCTCCTGCTGGATCATGGGAAGCTGGCTGAGAACTCCGGCCTTTTCGCGGCGGATCAATATTCCCGCAAGGGCCTCGTTCAGTTTTTGCAGATCATAGTATCCGGCAATTTTGTTCGTCTTTGCGGGATCAAAAAGACAATGCTGATAGGAAAATTCCCAGAGGGGCCCCAGATAAAAAGGATCTATGGTATTGATGATCGAATAAATATCAATCAGCCGGTTTTCAATCGGTGTGCCCGTAATAACCAGCTTGTGTCTGGTCCTGAGGCGTTTAACCGCCGAGGCGGTTTTGGTTTCGTAGTTTTTGATCTTCTGTGCCTCGTCCAGGATAAGAAAATCAAAATCCGCCCGGTTGATGGCCTGGCTGTCCCGCAGAACCGTTTCGTAATTGACGATAAAAAAGAAATAATTTTTGTCCAGGTACTGCTGTTCCCGCTGATTCGGCAAACCGGAAAGGATCAGCGCCTTTTCTGCGGTGAATTTTTCAATCTCCTTTTTCCACTGGGATTTAAGGGTTGCGGGGCACACGATCAGTGTTTTTTTAAAGGCAAAAATCCGCTTTTTCATTACCGCGGCGCCTATGGCCTGAATGGTTTTTCCCAGCCCCATTTCATCGGCGATAATCGCGGCCCGGCGGAAAAGGGCAAATTCAATTCCCTCTTTTTGATAGGGGAATAATTCACCCTTAATAAAAGAATAGTCAGGTTTTGTATTCTCCTTCAAATCCGAAAGCATCAGGTCTTCGTAACAGCGCTCAACCTTTTCCCGTACCTCGGGACGGATGCAGATGGTTTTGTATTGCTCAGCTTCTTCGATAAATTTCAGAAATGATTTTACCTTCCGGTTATCAATAAAAGCCGTTTTTTTGAAAAATTTGCCGATGAGTATTTTTTCATCCGGCGGCAATTCGCCGGGGTAAAACCAGCTTATGTTATAATCGTTCAGGGGGTCACAGTAAACCTCGATAAAGGGAAATGTTTTATCCAGCCTATCATAGAGTTTCTTGTTTTCCTTCAATTTTTTGAAGGCGTACATGATGTGTTTCGTCGTACCCAGTTTGTTGTACATGGCATCGGCGCTGTTGCTGTAACCGGTCTCCTGTTCAAGGTCGCGCAAAAAGACCGTGTACTTTGCCCCGGAATCGCTGGTCAGCACATGATCGCCATAGATGTTGTCCGCCCAGGCAATCCGGTAATCCGCCTTTTCCGCCTTGTCCCGGCGTTC
This sequence comes from Spirochaetia bacterium, assembly GCA_026002025.1. The sequence goes on from BOAU01000001.1 coordinate 15,913, forward strand.
ATCCAGAACCCGCCGTATCATGCCCTCGCGGCTGTATTTTTTATAAACAGGCGCTTCTTTTGGGTCCAGCTGTTTCAGTTCTTCTTCAAAGCTGAGCAGACAAGCATAGGCATAGGGATCCCAGGCTATGTTCTTGCCGGAGCGTTCCGCCGTAATGTGCCCATCCTCATCTATGTGGAGATCGCAGATTATATCTTTTTCATCCTCATGCTCCGGCTCGATGAGCAATTCGATTAAGACCGGGGACTGCGACAGGATAATGCACCGCTTGTCCTGAAAAATACGCTCCCCCTGCTTCATTTCGCCCGGGGGCAGCCCGCCTCTGACTTCTTCAAGGATGCCGGCTATTTTCTTGTCCCGTAGATCTAAAATGGTTCTTGCCATGGTTTATCATAGGGCAAAATGGCGTAAAAGCACAATCAAGGGGCGCTCCTACATCAGGAATTCAAAATTCAACCACAGACCACACGGACAGGAAGAAAAAGACACGGAATCTAGACCAAAAATTTACCAAATTAGTCGGGTTATTTAAGGAACTGCCGCCCAAGTATCAGGAAGTGATTTATCAGATGATTGAGGTTTTGCTCATGGATGGAGCCATCTCTCATGAGGAGACAGCTCCGTTTGACACGATACACTAAAGTGTATATAATAAATTTGTTAAGGAAACAAGCAAATGCCTAAACGCTGCAGCAGTACCGAATTGAAAAATTACATTGCATTATTTGAGTATGAAGAAGGGAGTGAAGAATTTGGCGTGATATTTCCTGATTTGCCGGGTTGTTTTTCCGCAGGGACGAATTATGCCGATGCTGTCCAAATGGCGCATGAGGCGCTCGCGCTTTATGCCGATGGCGAGGATAATTTGCCGGAGCCCCGGACGCTGGAAGAAATAAAGGAACAATGGGCAGATTGGCATGAGTGGGAGAAAGGCTGTACGTTCTTTGTCGGCGAAGTTGCACTTTATCCCTTAAAACCGCGGGCCCGGAAATTCAATATCAGCATGGATGAGAGCTTTGTAAGCCGAATTGACCGCGTAACAAAAAATCGTTCTGCGTTTATTGAACGGGCAGTTGAAAAATTACTTGAAACCGGTGTAAATACATAATCGGCAGCCGGGTCAATTCGATTTTATGGCCTTTAAAATCGAAATTCTACCTTTATAAACCTGTTCTTGCCGCAGCTGAGAACCCCATTATCCTGCAAAACTACATTTATGTCAGACACCACTTCACCGTTGAGCTTTACGCCCTTGCCCTCAATCAGCCTTCTGGCTTCCGAATTTGAGCCTGCAAATTTCGCCCGCTTGAGCAGCTCAACCAGTGCAATTTCATTTTCTGAAACCAATATAACCGGCATATTGTCCGGCGCGCTACCGGAAGCAACGGACAGATAACGCTGTTCAGCCGGTTCGACAGCCCCTGCTCCGTGGTACAAGCGGACGATCTCACGGGCATACGCAAAGTGCGCCTGCCTGATGTCCTGTTGTATAAGGGGCGCAAATTCATCTTCAGGAATATCCGTTGTCAGACGGAAATAATCCGGCAGGATATTATCAGGTACTTTCATGCATTTTTCAAAGATACGTTCCGCCGCTTCGTTGATGCCGATGTAATTGTCCAGGGATTTACTCATCTTTTCCACGCCGTCAAGTCCGGGCAGCAAGGGAAAGGTGATGACCTCCTGCGGTTCCTGGCCGTAGTCTTTCTGCAGCTCCCGCCCGACCAACAGGTTGAAGGTTTGATCCGTGCCGCCGACTTCGATATCGGCCTTGAGGGCGATTGAGTCATAGCCCTGCATAAGCGGGTAGAACAATTCGTGCAATCCTATGGGTTGATTCGCGCCATGGCGTTTGGCAAAATCATCGCGCTCCAGAATACGGGCAAGGGTATACTTCCCCGCAAGCTTAAGCACGTCGGCGAAGTTCATTTTGCCAAGCCATTCGGAATTATAGGTGATGCGCGCCTTTGCCGGATCGAGTATTTTCGTTACCTGTTCAAAATAGCTCTGCCCGTTGCGGCGTGTTTCTTCAAACGTAAGGGGCGCGCGTGTTTTGCTTCTGCCCGAGGGGTCCCCTATCATGCCGGTAAAATCCCCAATGACAAAGATGATCTCGTGCCCGGCATCCTGTAAGCGGCGCAGCATCCGGAGCGGAACCGTATGTCCCAAATGCAGGTCCGGGCGGGACGGATCTGCCCCAAACTTTATCTTTAATGGTCTGCCGCCTGCAAGCTGTTTTTGCAGTCCTTCCGGCGAAAACACATCCACCGCGTTTCGGAGGAACTCCGTTCCTTTTATGCTTTCAAATACCCGGTTATCATTCATGTAGAACCCCCATAAAAAAAGCGGCTCAAAGCATAAAGCCTTGAGCCGCCGAATCGCCTTTGATCAACAATCATGGCAATAGCAAGCCCGGCCTGTTTCCGTAGTAATAGGAAGAAGCATTATAAAGATAGGAGTTTGCTTTTTGCATCGCCATGATCATACCATACCTCATTAAGAATTTATTTGTCAACAGCATATCACGATAAACGCATGAAAGGAAAGTGATATACTTTTTCATAGAACCTTGGGATGGGTTGAAGGAGTGGAAGAAGTATTATCATTTAATAAAGGGTAATCGTCCAATATTTCTTCCACCGGTATACCCTCTGATAACCATTGAAGTATATCACTTACGGTGATACGAGTTCCTTTTATACAAGGTCTCCCATAATGCCTATGTTTTTTTGTCAATTATTCTATATGTATGATTTTTTATACATTCTCAAGGCACAAATGCTATATAGGGCATTGGCGTGGATGGCGCTTGCATCAGGTACTTGAATCTTCTTGAAAATCTTACTAAACTATCACAATTATCGCATTTTTTAGAAAGACCAAGGAGTAACAGGCAAGATGAGCATCGATATTACCAAGATGCGGAACATCGGAATCAGCGCGCATATCGATTCAGGGAAAACAACCCTTTCCGAACGTATTCTTTTCTACAGTAACAAGATCCATGCCATCCACGAGGTCCGGGGCAAGGACGGGGTGGGGGCCACCATGGACCACATGGAGCTTGAGCGGGAGCGGGGCATCACGATCCAGTCCGCCGCTACCCAGGTTGAATGGAAGGAACACACCATTAACCTTATCGACACACCCGGACACGTGGACTTTACCATTGAGGTTGAGCGCTCCCTGCGGGTGCTGGACGGGGCTGTTCTGGTGCTCTGCGCGGTTGCCGGGGTTCAGTCCCAGTCCATCACCGTGGACCGGCAGCTCAAGCGCTACCATGTCCCCCGTATCGCCTTTATCAACAAATGCGACCGTACCGGGGCCAATCCCTTCAAAGTACGGCTTCAACTGCGGGAAAAACTGGGCCTCAACGCGGTGATGATCCAGATTCCCATCGGTCTTGAGGACAAGCTTGAGGGGGTGGTGGACCTTATTACCATGAAGGCGGTCTATTTTGACGGCGATCAGGGCACGGAAATCCGCTATGCGGAGATTCCCGCCCACCTTAAGGCGGATGCGGACAAGTACCGGGAAGAACTCCTGGACGCGGTTTCCATGTTTGACGATGATCTGGCGGAAAAATTCCTGGGTGGCGAAGCCATCCCCGAAGAGCTGATCCACGCGGCTATCCGCAAGGGGACCCTGGCGGAATCCTTTGTGCCGGTCATGGTGGGTTCGGCCTATAAAAACAAGGGGATTCAATCCCTTTTGGACGGGGTGAACTACTATCTCCCCAATCCCACGGAAGTAAAGAACTACGCCCTGGACCTTGACCACAACGAGGAACAGAAGGAGCTGGTCAGCGATGACAAGAGCCCCACGGTGGCCCTGGGCTTCAAGCTTGAGGACGGCCAGTACGGCCAGCTCACCTATGTGCGTATCTATCAGGGCAGCCTGAAAAAGGGCGAGGAACTGACCAACACCCGCGCCCGCAAGCGCTTCAAGGTGGGGCGGCTGGTGCGGATGCACTCCGATAACATGGAAGACATCAACGAAGGTTCCCCCGGCGACATCGTGGCCCTTTTCGGGGTTGACTGCGCCTCCGGTGATACCTTCTGCGGTACCGGCGTGAACTACGCCATGACTTCGATGTTCGTGCCCGAGCCGGTTATCTCCCTGGCCATTACCCCCAAGGACAAGAAATCCGCGGACCAGATGGCCAAGGCCCTGAACCGCTTTACCAAGGAAGACCCCACCTTCCAGACCTATGTGGACCCCGAATCCAACCAGACCATCATCAAGGGTATGGGGGAACTGCACCTGGAAGTGTACATTGAGCGGATGCGCCGGGAGTACAGTTGCGAGGTTGATACCGGCATGCCCCAGGTTGCCTACCGGGAGGCCATACAGGGCCGGTCCGAATTCAACTATACCCACAAGAAGCAGACCGGCGGTTCCGGTCAGTACGGCCGGGTTGCCGGTTACATGGAACCCTGGGCCGAGGGGGACTACGAATTCGTGGACAGCATCAAGGGCGGTTCCATCCCGAATGAATATATTCCCAGTTGTGATAAGGGATTCAAGGAAGCGGTCAAGAAGGGCAGCCTCATCGGGTTCCCCATCGTCAATATCCGCTGCGTGATCAACGACGGGGCCTCCCATCCGGTGGACTCCTCGGACATCGCCTTCCAGCTGGCCGCCATCGGCGCCTTTAGGGAAGCCTACGGCAAGGCCAAGCCCTGCATCCTGGAGCCCATCATGAAGGTCTCCGTGGAAGGGCCCACCGAATTCCAGGGAAACATTTTTGGTTCCCTCAACCAGCGCCGTGGTATCATATCCTCGTCCACCGAGGACGGAACCTTCTCCCGTGTGGACGCCGAAGTGCCGCTGAGCGAAATGTTCGGCTATTCCACGGCGCTCCGGTCCCTGACCCAGGGAAAGGCGGAGTTTACCATGGAATTTGAAAAATACGGAAAGGTTCCCGCCAGTGTTTCCGATGCCCTCATCAAGGAATATGAGGAAAAACGCAGAAAAGAGCAGGGGCGTTAGTAAACGTGGCGTTAATAAACGCCTCGGAGAAAAATCCTCTGGATTTTTCTCCACAATACATTTTGAGGTAGTTATATGGAAAAGCAGGAACTTATACAGCGCAGCCCGATCCGGGTGTTCGAGAAATCCATCCACGGCGGGCTTAAGGCCGGGGAAATCGGCGTCATTGCGTCCCCGAACGGCATCGGCAAAACATCGGTGCTGGTTCAGATCGCCCTGGACAAACTCCTCCAGGCCCAAAAGGTGATTCACGTATCATTTACCCAGCATACCGATTATGTGCTGGCCTGGTACGAGGACATTTTTGACGAGTTCACCAAAAAGAAGAATCTGCAAAATGCCGGGGATGTCAAAACTGATCTGGTTAAAAACCGGGTGCTGATGAATTTCAACCAGGACGGAATTTCCGCGGATCAGATTCTGAAAAGCCTCCGGGCGATGATCGTGGACGGGGGCTTCAAGGCCCAGGCCCTCATCATCGACGGCCTTGATTTTTCAAAGATCGACCGGGACCGGATTGACAACACAAAAAAATTCGCCAAAGAGCAGGGGCTTGAGGTCTGGTACAGCTGCACGGTGCCTTCCGGGGAAGGCCAGTACAACAAGCAGAACATTCCCGTCCTGATTAAGGATTATGTTGATCTTATTGATTCGGTGATTGTGCTGGATCCCAAGCCGGATCATATTAGCCTTTCTGTTTCCAAGGATCGGGAAACCTACAATCCCGCGTCCATGGCGCTCAAGCTGGACCCCAAGACGCTGCTGATTCAGGAATAGCTTTTTTCGAATCAAATACCCGTATGTTGTTCTCGCTTAGTCGCCGCAGACCAATCGACCTTCGGTCTGCGGTCTGACGGCGCCATTGCGGTTAAAAATTCTTATCTGGTTGATACTCATATTACAAAAACCATTGACAAATTGTGTATTTTTGAATATTATTGAATGCAGGAGTATAGCCATGGGTAAAACTATAACGTTACGGGTGGAAGATACTATTTACGATACTCTCAAAAGAGCCGCTGATGGAGACAGGCGGACTATTTCCAATTTTATAGAATTTGCGGCCGTTAATTATATTTTTAACAATAATATTGTTGATGACAATGAAATGAAGGAACTTTTGACCTTTGAAAAAGATATAAAAAAAGGACTGGAGGACATAAAAAAGGGGCGGTATAAACTACTTGGATAAATTTAAAATAGCGGAAACTGAAACATTTTCTAAAAAAATAAACTCAAAAAAATATAGCCAATTGTATAAAAGAGTATTTGCAGATATATATCCGATTCTTAAAAATAATCCGTTTTTTGGAACGAATATTAAGAAACTGAAAGGAGACTATAAAGATATTTACCGATTTAGAATAGGTGATTATAGGTTATTTTATAAAATAGACGAACAAGAATCTATTATATTTATTGTTAATATAGAGAATAGAAAAGATGCGTATAAATAAGGGCAGGAACTTCGCCTAACACCCGCTATCCGTTGCGTTGCGCCCAGACCCAGAAATAAATGGTTAAATGTGGAATTCCTCATTATTCGTGCATTTTTCTTTTCAGGGCGAACAGCATTACCGCAAGGATGGCCGCATAAATAACGCAGGAACGGTAGCCCCAGGCTTCGCCGATGTAGCGGTTGGTAAGGCCGAAGCCGTACTGGATGATCCCGCTTACGGTAAAGGCGATGCCGATGATGGCGCTGCTCATGGTCTGGGCCCTTTCCTTAAAAACACCGATGCTGATTGCCAATATGGTGGGCCATACCAGGGCGATAAAGATACCGGTAAAGGGAAGTATCCAGATGCCTTGGCGGCCAAGGCTAAAGCCCGCGATGTACAGCACAATGATCATCAGGGCCGCACAGAGGAGGCTGTTGAGGTAGCCGAATTTTTCAAGGACAAAGCCGCTTAAAAGCCGGGAAAGGGTATACAGGACAAAGAAGGTTGAAACAAAGAGGGCCCCGGTGGTGCTGGGGTCCATGCCGTACAGGTCCTGCAGATAGAGGCCGCTCCACGCCACAGAGCCGCCGTCAATGGCGCCGATAACCCCCAGGATCAGGCCGAAGGTCCAGACCATGGGTTCCCTTAACGCATCAAGGAAGGAAGGTTTTTTTTCAGCGCCGTTGTTCTGAACAGCCGTTTCGTTTTGCGCGTTTTTCACCTCCCCGGGGTAGCGGGCAATAAGGCTCACAACCAGCATGATGAATACCGGGATCAGCGCCAGGGGGTAAATGTGCTGCCAGCTGAGGGCAGACTTATTGACGATGAGACCTGCGAACCGGGGGCCGATGGTGGCCCCAAGGCCGTAAAAGAAATGGAGCAGGTTCAGCATCAGGCCGGATCGAACCGTGAAGATCCGCACCCCCATGCCGTTAAGGCCGATCTCAAAAAAACCGAACCCCGACTGGATGATAAGGTACAGGACGGCGGCCATCCAGAAACCGGAGGCGAAAAAAATGGCCCCCATTCCCAGGCCGATCACAATAAATCCTGTGGTGATGGTTTTTTTTAATCCGAAGCGGCTCATAAAGATGCCGGAAATAACGCAGAAGATGACCGCGGTAAAGGAAACCATGGCCGCCATGAGCCCCTGGTCGCCGTGGGAAGCCTGGAAACTGTTTTTGATCAGGGGGAAGGTGACCCCCTTCATGCTGTTGAGAAAACCGTAGAGGGCCATGTCCCCGTAGATGACTATGAGCAGCAGTATGTTCGGCATGATGATTCACTATACCATATTGAAGATTTGCGGTACACTGTACGGCATGGGGACCAGATGACCAGGGGAATACTCATTGCGGGAAATGAATCATCCCTCAGCGCGGCCATGAGCGCGGAAGCGGCGAAGCGGGTGGAACACTTTGCATCGGCCCTAATCCCCAACCGGCTTTCGGAACATGCCGCCGGAATCGCGGGTTCCCGCGGTTCATTGACGGAGGATTCCCTTCCAGAGGGGGCGGCCCTTTCCCTGCAGTGGAACCCCGGCAGCCCCATCGCCGCCCGCACCTTGATCCTCGCCGCGGAAAACCGGCTTGAGCATATCGACGAGGCGATTCTGGTCTGTTCCCCCCCCGCAATCCGCCGCCGCCCCGCGGAAATCTCCCCCGCCGATATTGAGATAATGGTAAACGATCACATCAAGGGCTGGTTTTTTTTGGCGCGGGAACTGGCCCAGGTTTTCCGTAAAAGAAAATCAGGAACCCTGGCGCTGGCCCTTTCCGACATGGGCGCAGGCGGCAAGGATGATCCGGTGGACCTGCTGGGTCCCGCGGCGGCAGCCTCTTTCCGCGCCTTTGCCCAAAGCATCCTCTCCGCCGCTTCTGACGAACCCTATCTGACCATGGGCTTCTCCTCATCCGAAATCGGCGAGGAAAGCGCCTTTGCGGCCTTTGTCCTTAAACTTATCGACGAAGGCAATAAACGCAATAACGGGAAGTGGCATAAGTTCGGCAGGCTGAATTTGTTTAATAGGTAGTGGTAGTAGCTATCGTTTTAATGACCTATACTCATTTTTATGAAGCCGCTTGAGTTATTAGCCCCCGCAGGGTCCCCCGAAGCCCTGGACGCGGCCATTGGAGAGGGGGCGGACGCGGTCTATCTGGGATTGAAGAATTTCAATGCCCGGATGCGGAGCGCCAATTTTGCCTATTCCCAGTTTGAGGGGGCCCTGAAGGTGATGCACCGGATGGGCCGCAAGCTGTATGTCACGGTGAATACCGTTTTTGAGCAGCGGGAAGCGGACCGGCTTTACCAGCTCCTCAAGTACCTCGCGGGCCTTGGCCCCGACGGCCTTATTGTCCAGGATTTTGGGGTCGCCGCCATGGTGCGGGACAATTTCCCTTCCCTTAAACTCCACGCTTCTACCCAGATGAATATTGCCAGCGCCCGGGGGGCCAATGCCCTTTCCAAATACGGGTTTTCACGGGTGGTGCTGGCCCGGGAGCTTTGTCTTGCGGAACTGCGGGACTGCCGGGCCAACACCAACATGGAGCTTGAAACTTTTGTCCACGGCGCCCTCTGCGTCAGCGCTTCCGGGCTCTGCCTTTTTTCCAGTTACCTGGGGGGAAAGTCCGCCAATCGGGGGATGTGTACCCAGGCCTGCCGCCGCTATTATCACCGGGATGATGACGGGGGCTACTACTTCAGCCCCGCAGACCTCCAGCTTCTGGAACGGGTCCCGGACCTTGCGGACGCCGGAATCAGCTCCTTTAAGATCGAAGGCCGGATGAAGAGCGCCGAGTATGTTGGCACCGTGGTGAGCGCTTACCGCCTGGTGCTGGATGCCCTCGCTGCAGACGCAGGTGAGGAGAAGGTTCAGGCCGCCATAACCGAAGGGATCGAAATTCTCCGCAATGATTTTGCCCGGACCAAGACCCGTTTTTACTTTGATGAAGATCTTTTGCTTAAAACCGCTGTCTCGGCAGATTCAAATGAGGCCGCCGAAGCGGTTCCCGGCAAACCTGCGGCCCGCCATTGGGTTGATCCCCCTTCCTCCCTGGACTGGCTCAACCCCGCCCAGAACGGGGGGACCGGTATCCCCCTGGGGAATATTATTAAGGTAAGGGGCGAAGGGGAGGAAAAACGGGCCCTTATTCCCGCGCTTTCAACCCTGCCCAAACCGGGGGATTCCATCCGGCTGCACCGGGCTGATGATTCTGACCGCCAGTCCCATAAATTGATTTCTGTGGAGAGCGATGGCTCCGCAGGCGGCGCCGGTAAAGCCGGTGTGTGGCTGTCCATCCCTGAAGGCTTTGGCGCGGGGGACGCGGTATATTTGATACAGACACGGGCAATGTCGAAGCGGTACGCCCCGGTGATACCCCACAGCCTGGACACCTTTAGGCGTATGCCCGGCCGGGATAAGGCCCCGTTGCTGGAACTGCCGAATTTCCGCAAGGGGGACGCCGGGGGCGGGGGTTTTCCCGAAGGGCTCTACGCGGCGGTTTCCCGGATCGACGATCTCTACATATTGCAGTCCAGCCGGCCCGTGCGGGCCATGCTGGCCTATACCCGCAAGACCGCCGCCTATTTGCTGGGGAGCGGCAAAGCCCCGCTGCCCTTTAACCCCGGTGAAATCATTCTGGTACTGGACCCCTATTTCCCTCAATCTATGGAAGCGGTATTGGCGGAGGAAGTAAAGGAACTGATGGAAAAGGGCTACCGGCAGTTCGTGGTGAACAATCCGGGGCATTTTTCCTGTTTTAGAGATCCGATGAGGGCAAAAGCGGCCGGGGCGAATGCTGCCCGGTCGCCGAAGCCTCTGGCATTGATTGCCGGACCCTATCTGTACATCTTTAACCGCTGGGCCAATCAGTTTGTGTCGGACCTGGGGGCGGATAACTTTATTTCCCCCCTGGAAAATAACCGGCAGAACCTTGAAAAGACCGTCGGCCCCGGCCGCCGGGTCCTGACCTTTATCACGGTCTTTGCCTATCCGGCACTGTTCCGTCTCCGCTCGGATCTGAGCAAGGTCTACGGTTTTAAGGATTTTTCCGACAGCCGGGAGGAGCGGTTCGCCCTGGCTTCCGGGCCCGATGGGTCGATCGTGTACCCTGAAAAGCCCTTTTCCATCGTGGACAAGATTCCCTTCCTTAGGGAAGCGGGGTTCAGCCGTTTTATCCTGGACTTTTCAGGGCCGCCCCTGAAAAAAACCGCTTACCGGGACATTGTCAAAGCCGCAAAGGATGCGATCCCCCTGCCCGATATCAGCCGCTTTAACTGGAAAGACGGCTTCTATCAGCAGGCAGAGGGTGGGTTTGTAAAATCCTAGAAGGTCACCTCCTCAAGTTCTTCCACGGGGAATGCCATGGCCGTTTCCGTTGATTCAGAGATGGCGCCGTAGACATCATCATCGGTTGAACGGGCCGTTTCCGTTGCTGTGGTGTTGGCCCTGCCGGCGGAGGCATCACCGTCTTTTTTGAATTCGGGGCGGAATTCCACATGTTCCGCCACAATCATGACCCGTGAGTGGCTTTTGCCATCGGAACCGGGCCACCGGTTCTCTTTCAGGCGGCCTACCACCCGAACACCCCGGCCCTTGTGGCCCAGGTTGTAGCAATTTTCTGCCAACCTTGACCAGGTCTCAACATCAAAAAAACTTACCTCCTGTTCATAACCCGAATCTTTCTTCAGGTAACGGTTGGAAGCCAGCCTAAAGGTACAGAGCGGCGTCCCCTTTGGGGTGGAACGAAAGAGTGGGTCCCGAACCAGGTTGCCTTCGATCAGGATAGAATTGAGGTTATTCATAATGCCTCCTGCGGGAGGCTTGCCGCCTCCCGCTTAATATATGGTCCGGCGGCACAAGCTGCCGGTCACAGATTTTTTTTAGAATTTCTGTGATACCTATATAGGGCACTGGGATGAGCGGCGCTTGCATCAAAGGCAAAAAAAGTACGGTTTTTTTTAATTATTAGATAAAATCTGCTTTACCATATAAAGTTCCATGTAAAGCTTGAGGGCATTTTTGTCCCGGAGATCGTTCAGTATGGGGGCGCCGGAAATGATCCCGTCCGCCACATTCCCCAGGGTTTCTTGGGTAACTTTTATGTTTTTCCAGAGCGGAATGCTGCGGTGCAGATTGTCCCGGGCAAGGGTGTTTACGTCTTCCACGAGGTGTTCACGGCCGGTGTCCTTGAGGATGCCGCCCCAACGGTCTGCCATTATTTCAAGATAGTCCTCCAAAGAACGCCCCTGGGGAACCAGGATGGCCGCAATCTCACGGGCATCCTTTTCCAGGTTCCCGATGGATTCCCCCTGAGCGGCGCTTTGTTCTTCATCGATTATCGCTTTTTTCTGACCTTTCAAAGCTTTTTTCTTTGTTTTTTTCTTTTTTCCAAAGGTCATAAAAAACGCGATAATCGGGGTAAGAATCGGCGTCGAATACCAGAAGGGAAGTGAGAACCGTGCGTCCAGAAGCAGATCGTGGCGCTTAATCTGAAGCAGGCTTCTCAGGGGAAGCAGCTGGCCGTCATCAAATATCTGTAATGAGGAAGGAACCACCTCCTGGGAGCGCATCAATTCCCGATAAACCAGAAAGAGCTTACTATCCCTGAGAATGGACATGAGTATCGGCATGGTGGACTCAATCGCGGCGGCCAGGAGCCTGTCAAATTCCTTATCGCTGTCCATGGCTTCTTCGTGATCGAATTCCCGAATCAAAGCGATCCAGCTATCGGTGATTTCCTTTTTTACCTGGGAGCGGACACTGATAAGCATATTGCCGGCCAGGGGCAGGTACTTGTCCTTTTGTATGAACCATTTTTCGTCCCCCTTGCCCTGGATGATGAGCCAGTCGGGGACTTCATTGTTCACTGATTCGGTGGTCTTCTTCCTGATATAGGCTTCCAGCTCTTTTTCGGAGTATTTTCCCAGCAGAATTCCCCCCTGCTTATTGGTGAATTTGATAATCGCCGACAGGGAATAATAGTAGGGAGGCTGCTCTATGCGCTGATCCAGACTGCGGAAGGCCGCTTCTTTTTCCTTTTCCTGTTGGGTTCGGATCTTATACAGGGTGTTACAGATATCAATAACGTAGACCGCTTCCAGTACGGCGATGTCCTGGGCCAGCTTTTCCCGCTGTTTTTTGACTTCGTCCTTTATCATGGCGCAGAAGTAACTCCAGAAAAGAAAGGACCCATCCCCGTAAGATTCCATATTGTTCACAGATTCCATGGGCTTGATAACAATCTGATTGATGACTTCCCGGACATAGTCCTCGTTCCCCGAAAGCTGGGGGGTGAGCCGGTGTACCACATGCTCCTTGTTCCCCTGGGACAGCAGGTGCTGCCGTACCTTGAGGATAGAGGTTTCCAAAAGCCGCCGGGGAAGCATGGGGGCTAAAACGAGGATGCTCCCCAGCTCAATATCGGGGAGCTGTATCTTGAGAATGGGGAGGGATGATTCCGCCGCACTGTCAAAATAGGATGCCAGATCCGTTTCCAGGTGGATGACCTCAAGCTGCTCCTTGGGAATGGCGATTTTGAGGGAATCTTCAGTGGGAAAGGGAATATCCGCAATGACATCAAAGGCGTCATAGGCATCCTGGATCTTGTCGGCATAAAAAAAGGGCAAAAAAACGCGCTTTTCACCGTCCTCCGTCATAAGGACGCTGCCATCCCCGGTGCATTCGGCTATTTCTTTCCAGAATTGGGACTTTGTTTCCTTTGTCCATTTGGCCCATTCGTCCTGTTTTTTGGCCATACGGACCGCATACTTTCCCAGAAAGTCCAAAAAGGGATCTATTTTTATATAGGGCGAATTATTTTTGTTTGCGTAGGCTTTTAGTATTGAATAAAGATCGGTTGTCGGGACCATAAACAAAAATATACTACTCTCTTTTTCATTTTTGTAAAAGAGAGGAAAGAAGTGCAGCAATTCCAAATTTAACCACGGACCTCACGGACAGCACGGACAAAGACGATAATAGAGCATGGATGAAGATACAGAAACAAAGGGACTTCTCTATAAAGATGAAAGTTACCGTATTCGCGCTTGCATCTTTGAGGTAAACAGGAAGTTGGGAGGCGGTTTTCTGGAAGCAGTATATCAAGAGGCTCTGGAAATTGAGTTGAAAAACGCAAAAATTCCCTATGAAGCGCAAAAAAAGCTGCATATATTGTATAATGGTAAACCGTTAAAGCAGTTTTATCAGGCGGATTTTGTGTGTTTTGAAAAGATCATCATAGAAATAAAGGCGGTAACCAAGCTTGCCGGCGAATCCAAGGCGCAGGTTATGAATTATTTGGCAGCAACTGGGCTTAAATTGGGTTTTCTGGTAAATTTTTGTGCATTTCCCAAAGCGGAAATCATAAGAATCGTCCGTTAATCTGTCCGTGAGGGTCGGTGAGGTCTGTGGTTTTTCCTAATTTGGAATTCCTGAAAGAAGTGCATTTTTTCTTGACATTTTTGGAAAGCGGCCTTATCCTGTTTCTATAAACTAATTCTGCCCTGCAAAGGGTGGAAACAATGGAGGCCATTATGGCAAAAGTTGAGCTGAAAGGCATTTCAAAGGTGTATGATGGCAATGTCCGCGCCGTGGACGCTGCCAACATCGTGGTAGAGGACAAGGAATTTGTCGTCTTTGTAGGCCCCTCCGGGTGCGGTAAATCTACCACACTCCGCATGGTCGCCGGTCTGGAAGACATCACCGAAGGTGAGCTCTATATCGACGGGGAATTGATGAACGACGTTCCCCCCAAAGACCGGAATATCGCCATGGTATTCCAGAATTACGCCCTGTATCCCCATATGACCGTGTATGACAACATGGCATTCGGACTCCGGATCAAGAAGGTCGAAAAAAGCGAAATCGACCGCCGGGTCAACGAAGCGGCCCGTATCCTCGACATTGAGAAGTTCCTTGACCGCAAGCCCAAGGCCCTGTCCGGCGGTCAGCGCCAGCGTGTTGCCGTAGGCCGCGCCATCGTCCGTAACCCCAAGGTCTTCCTCTTTGACGAGCCCCTTTCCAACCTGGACGCCAAACTCCGGGTAAGCATGCGCGCCGAGCTTTCCAAGCTGCATGTGGACCTCAATGCCACCATGATCTACGTTACCCATGACCAGGTTGAAGCCATGACCATGGCGAACAAGATCGTTGTTATGAAGGACGGGAAGATACAGCAGATTGGGTCCCCCCTGTTCCTCTACAACCACCCGGTGAACAAGTTTGTCGCCGGATTTATCGGGTCCCCTCCCATGAACTTCCTCACCGTCAAGGTGTCCGAAGAGGGCGGTTCCGTGGTGATCGACGAAGGGTCCTTCAAGCTGAAGCCCGATTCCAAACATGCCGCATATCTCAAGAAATATGTGGGTAAGGAAGTGTTCTTCGGTATCCGGCCGGAAGATCTGCTCTATTCTGAGAAGGGCGGCGGCGACAATGTCATGCCGATTAAGGTCACCGTAGTTGAGCCCCTGGGCGCCGATATCCATCTCTGGCTGACCACCGGCAGCAATCAGCCCCTGGTTGCCCGCACCGAGTCCCACTATGTGTTCAAGGTTGGGGATACCGTTAACTTTAACCCCAAAATGGAAAAAGCCCGGTACTTCGACAAGGACACGGAACTTTCGATTCTGGCCGAAATCGACAGCGCCGCAGATAAGGTTACCGGACAATAAACTCCGGTTACCCGTTTAAAGAAAAAGCCGTCCGAAAGGGCGGCTTTTTCTTTATAAGGTGGTATTAAACCGGTAAGCGGCTGTTTATGGTTTTACCTTCCTGATAAGGGCGACAAAAGGGCAAAACGGGATCGTTCAAGGATGCCTGCGGCGTTGTCCGGCTTGTCCGTTTGCGGCGCCTTTGCAAGAGTCCCTGTATTGAGATCAAGAGTATCCTGAACAGGCTCTGCGTCCGGGGCAAGGCCTAACTGGATGGCGTCTGTACCGATCGTTTCCAAAGCGCGGGCAATTTCAATACGGAAGAGGCTGTCGATCTTCCGCCGGGATGCCAGGATTCGGGAGACATAGTCCAGGGTATTTTTGGGAGTCCCGCCGGAGTTGACCTTACCGGCCCCGGCATTGTAAATGGCCAGGGCGGCAATTTCCGATCCCCCCGAATCAAGGCACCAGTTGAGATGGGCCATGCCGTACCGGGCGTTTGTCCGGGGGTTAAAGAAATCCGCCTCTGCCAGCTTGGGGAAGGACTGGTTGTTGAGCTGAAAAAGCCCCCGGTCAATACTGCCGTTCTTGTTTCGGCGGTTAATTGCATTGGGCTTATACCGGCTTTCCTCCCAGGCCAGGGCAAAGGCCAGGCTGGGGGATATGTTGAAGTTCTCCGCATTGGTCAGTATCGTCTCCGCAATGTCCCGTGAACCGCAGATCTGGGTGAAAAAGGTGATCACCCATTCACGGGCGGCCGGTTCACGGTAACAGTCAGAGATCACATCCTCAAGCTGTTCAGGCTCAAGAAGAAAGGCTGAAGAAATTCCTTCAAAGGAGATGTCCGGAACCTCCTCCGGAAGCGCCACCGCCGGCGCCTGAGGGGGCAACGGCGTAAAGGCGCCGGAAAGGGCGATACGGACGCAGAAGTTCATGGAAAAAAGCACCGTCAGGAAAAAAGGCATGACCAATTCAAACTTTATCTTAATAACTCGCACTGGAAAACTTATACTCCTTGTTCTATGGTTCTGACACGGATAATCCCTTCTACGGTTTTAAGCCGTTCCAGGATTATATCAGAAATCCTCTGTTCCGTGTCAATGATATTATACGCATAATCGTCCCGATGGTGGTTGATCAGGTCCATAATATTGATGTTTTGTTCCGCCAAAATTGTGGTAATCTGCCCCATCATATTGGGGATGTTCCGGTTTGCCACCAAAAGCCGGTGAGGGGCCCGCTGATCCAACCTGCACCGGGGGAAATTCACCGAATTTTTGATCGCCCCGGCCTCCAGAAAGTCCATCAGCTGCTGCACCGCCATGACGGCGCAGTTATCCTCCGCCTCCGGGGTGGAAGCCCCCAGGTGGGGGATACAGATCGCCCCGGGGCAGGCAAGAAGCTCCGCTGAGGGGAAGTCCGTCACATAGGCTGACAGGTGCTCCGATCCAAGGGCGGCGATAATGTCCGCCTCATTCACCAGTCCCCCGCGGGCCAGGTTGATGATCCGGGCCCCCTTCTTCATGAACCGGAATTTTTCCGCGTTCAGGAGCCCCCTGGTGGTATCCGCCAGGGGAACATGGAGGGTGACGTAATCGGCCTTGGTAAGGAGCCCTTCAAGGGTATCCGCACGGGTTACCTGATGGGAAAGGTTCCAGGCCGCCTCCACCGAAATATAGGGATCGTAGCCGATAACCTTCATACCCAGGGCGATGGCGTCATTTGCCACCATGACCCCGATGGCCCCGAGGCCCACCACACCCAAGGTTTTCCCCCGGAGTTCCGGCCCCTCAAACTTTGATTTTCCCTTTTCCACCAGGTCCGGCACCTCGTCGGCCTTGTCGGCAATGGTATTTCCCCAGTTGATCCCCCCGAGGATGTTCCGGGAGGAGAGGAGCAGCGCCGCAAGGACCAGTTCCTTTACCGCGTTGGCGTTCCCGCCGGGGGTATTAAAGACCACCGTTCCCCGCTCACTGCAAGCCGATACGGGGATATTGTTGAACCCCGCCCCCGCCCGGGCAATCGCCTTGACCGAATCGGGGATTTCTACGTTATGCAGGTCCGCGCTCCGCACCAGAATGGCGTCCGGGTTGGGCAGATCACTTGCCACCTCATATTTTTCGCGGGGGAAAAGCTCCAGACCGAGGGGACTGATTTTGTTTAAAGTCTGAATTTTGAACATCAGAGCCCCCCTTCAAATTTTTCCATGAATTTGATGAGCGCCTGCACCCCGTCAATGGGCATGGCGTTGTAAATACTGGCCCTCATGCCCCCAACCAGCCGGTGGCCCGCCAGATTGATGAGCCCTTCGGCCGCGGCTTCCTTGACGAAGCGGGTTTCGATGTCCTTGCGCTTGTCCGCATCGGTCTCTTTCGGGATAAAAGGGATATTCATCAAACTGCGGGCGGATTTTTCCACCGGGGAATGGAAATTCTTGGATTTTTCCAGATATGAATAGAATAGATCCGCCTTTTCCTGATTTCTTTTGGCGATGGCAGGGACGCCCCCCATATCTTTGAGCCATTCCAGGACCAGGCCGATGATATAGATGCCGTAACAGGGGGGCGTGTTGTACATGGAACCCTCCTCAACGTGGATGTCGTAGCGGAGCAGCGCCGGGGTCCAGGAGGGCGCATGACCGATAAGGTCATCCCGGATGATCACCACGGTGGTTCCCGCAGGGCCCAGGTTCTTCTGCGCCCCGGCGTAGAGGAGGCCGAATTTGGAAACCTCCAGGGGCTCCGAAAGAATGCAGCTTGAAATGTCGGCAATGAGTGGGACAGAACCGGTGTCAGGCGCCTTTTCCCACCTGGTACCCACGATGGTGTTGTTCAGGGTGATGTGATAGTAGGCGTCCCCTGCCTCCGGGGCCGGGGCAAGGGGGATGTAGGTGTAGCTTTTATCCTTGGAACTGGCCCGGATAGCCACGTCAACGTACTTGGCGGCCTCATCGGCGGCCTTTTTGGCCCAGATGCCGGTGTCGATATAGGCGGCCTTCTTTTTAGGAGCCCCCTGCTCCACAGCTGCCAGATTGAGGGGGATCATGGAAAACTGGAGACTGGCGCCGCCCTGCAGAAACAGCACTTTGTAATTGGCGGGAATTCCCATGAGTTCCCGCAGCAGGGCTTCGGTCTTTTCGATGATGGGCTTAAAGTCCTTTGACCGGTGGCTCATCTCCATTACCGACTGGCCCGAGCCGTTGGCATCGGTCATTTCCTTGGCCGCCCGCTCCAGTACGGGCAGGGGCAGGGCGGAAGGCCCGGGGGAAAAGTTGTAAACGCGTTTCATGATCATACTCCTTGTTGTGTATCTATATTGAAGATTGCATGTTGATTGCCAAAGATCGCAGTTCATCCGCCACAAAGACATTCCGCACGGCGATTGCCGGGGGGACCTTCAGGGCCACCGGGGCAAAGTTGAGGATACCCCGGATACCGGCGGCGGCAAGCTTTTCCGCGGCGGTCTGGGCGGCATCCGCCGGGACGCAGAGCAGGGCCATCTCAATGCCGAAACGGGTTATCACCTCGGCCATCTTGTAGGCCGGGTAGAGGGGCGCCGGGGAATTCAAAATTTCAACCCGGTTCACGTTGGTGTCGAACCCGGCGGTAAGGTCAAATTCCCCCAGCTCAGAGTCCCGGAAGTTGAGATAAGCCGAACCCAGCCGGCCCAGGCCCACCACGCAGAACTTCCTGCGGCGGTCCAGTTCCAAAGCCTTCCTGATGGCCGGTACCAGCGTCGCCGGGGCATAGCCGCTGCAGGAACCCATCCCATGGCCGTGGGCCTCATCCCCTCCCAGAAAGGAAATGTCCTTACGGATGGTATTACTGGACCAGCCCGTAAGCCCTTCAATCTGGGCGGAGGTAAGGGGCCCGTCCCCGGCACTTTCCAGTATCCGCATAAGGTAGAGCAGCCGTTCCCGCGCAGGTGGTGATATCTGTTCCAAAAAACCCGCCTCTGTGAAATATTTCACAGGTAGAATAGGGGATTTGGAAAATAATGTCAAGCGGGGCGGGGATTTTCATACCAGTTTCCAGCCTATGGCTCCGTGGGTTAACGCAATCCCGAAAAAGCAGCCCGATCAAAATGGTATTATTTTTAAAGAATTTTCCCCCTCCGATGCAAGCAAAACCCCCACCCAGCGCCCTATA
This sequence comes from Spirochaetia bacterium, assembly GCA_026002025.1. The sequence goes on from BOAU01000001.1 coordinate 35,144, forward strand.
TAGGGTAAACCGCAGCAGCGGTTTAAACCGGAGGTTTTATGAGCAAGATCAAGTTTTCTTACGACGATGACATCATCAACCCCTGCTGGGACAATGTCTTCAAATCCGTGTTTACCCGTGACACTGCCCCCTCACGGGGCGCTCTGCGGCAGGTGATCTCGGCCTATATCGGCCGGCCCGTGGAACTGCTCACCGTCACCGCCAACGAGCCCCCGCCCACCAGCCTGCGGGACCGCCAAATCCGCTTCGATATCGCCGTCAAGTTCAACAACGGGCAGTTGGGAAACGTGGAGATGACCACCAACCCCAAAACCTGGGAATTCCAGCGGCTGGAATACCATGTGTGCAAACTCTTTGCCGGTCAGGACATCCGGGGGGACGATAAAAGCTACAGGGATTTACAGCGTACTTACCAAATATCCCTGCTGAATGAGTCCCTGTTCAAGCAGGATGATGCGCTGATCCATCGGTTTGAGTATTACGATCAGGAGCATAACTTGTCCCTGGGGGGCAAGACCACTATAATAACGGTAGAAATAGAGAAGGCGGAGCGGATCGTGGCGAAGCCGATAGTGGAGATGAGCAGTGCGGAGCGGTGGGCGGTATTTTTCCGGTATATAACGCAGCCCCGGCAGCGGGAACTGGTAAACGAGCTGGTGGCGTGTGAGGAAGGGATAGAAATGGCAAGTGAAGTATTATTGACGGTAAGCCGTGACGAAGTTGAGCGTGCAATGCTGGACCATGAGTACAAGAACGCGCTGGACATGCAGAGCCTATTGGTAGAGGCCAAACGGGAAGGATTAGCAGAGGGTAAGGCGGAAGGCAAGGTGGAAGGTCTGGCGGAGGGCAAGATGGAAGGTCTGGCGGAAGGCGAAAACAAGGTTTTGGAGCTTATGGAGCAAGGATACACCTCAGAACAGATTAGAGCAGAATTATCCTCATCCGGCGAGGAAGAAAACCGCCATGGCAAGTGAACCCTTATTAACGGTAAGCCGTGACGAAGTTGAGCGTGCAATGCTGGACCATGAGTACAAGAACGCGCTGGACATGCAGAGCCTATTGGTGGAGGCCAAACGGGAAGGACTGGCGGAGGGCTGGGCGGAAGGCGAAAACAAGGTTTTGGAGCTTATGGAGCAAGGATACACCTCGGAACAGATTAGAGCAGAATTATCCTCATCCAGCGAGGAAGAAAACCGCCATGGCAAGTGAACCCTTATTAACGGTAAGCCGACCGCACGGACAAAAGAGGAAAATTGGGTCCGTGAGGGTCAGTGTGGAAGAGCCCGCTTACGCGGGGGAGGCCAGTAGGCGGCTTCGTGGTTGAATCTGGACCTGGTTTACTTAAAAATATCGTCTATTACCTTGGCCAGGCCCTGTTCCAGCCGGGCTTTAAGCTCCTGCCTGAGGCCGGGAGGCGCGGCTTCAGGGTCGGTTTCAGGGGCGGCACCCTCAAGGAGCCCGGCAATCCGCTTGGTATGCTCCGCCGGAGGGGGCTCGCTGAGGGGGTTTATCTTAATGCCCTGTAATTCCAGCAGTATATTCAGTTGTTTGATCACATAGTCCTGAAATGAGGGGTCCAGGGTTTTAAAAATCGAGACTACCTGGGTCAGTTTGAAGTCCTCAACCTGGTCGAACATGGAGCCCGTCCCGGTTTTGAGCCAGGTTTCGTTCACCCCAAAGGTCATGGAAATTATTTTGAGGATGCGATCATTGATCCGGCGAATGCCCATCTCTATGGAAGCCATATAGCCCTTTGATATTTTTATCTTTTCCGCAAACTTTACCTGGGAAAGGGCCAGGGTGTGCCGGGCTTCCACTACACGCTGAATTATTTTTAAATCATCCTCGGTCATGTAAAACCCCTACTTAGTAGTACATTTTATCAAAAAATACGCCCACTATGCAAACAAAAAAATCAAAAAATTTTGAAAAAAAAGCTAAAGTTTTTCATATTTGTACTTGACAACACCCCCAATGTTAAGTATTATCACACCCAATGAAGGTAATTTATGACTGAACAAGAAAAAATTGTTTATTTATCCGAAAATTTCAATTTTTTGGATAAGGCCGGTAAGGAATACCTCAAGAATGTGTCCATCCAGCTTTTTTTCGTTCAGCACCCCATTGCACCGCCCGTGTTACGGAAAAAATGGAACTCCGTGAAGATTGACCTTCCGCAGGACAAAATTCCCGGCGCTATGGACTGAATTTGGCTTTATCCGGGCCGTGTTACGGTACCGGTGAGTGTGTAACGGGCGTATGTTCGGTGCACGAATATATCTGGAACTCTATAAAGGAGAGTTTTATGAAAAAAAGGCGTTTAGCGGGGTTATTAACCTCCTTATTGCCGGGTGCACTGATTCTCAGTGTATTGCTTATCGGGATTAGCGGCTGTTCAGACAGCCCGCCGAGCGACGAAAGTCAGATCCTGTCGTTCAAGGTGGTCAAAGAAGACCTGTCCTGGACTGGTGAGGCTATCGGAACCGACGTAAACATTGTGGTCCAGGTTGGCGTTGACGTTGATCTCGCCCATGTTAAAACGGACATTCAGGTTTCTCCGGGTGCGAGCATCTCCCCCAGTGCAGATCTGGTGCAGGATTTCAGCGCGGGACCCATTGATTATGTGGTAACCGCGGAAGACGGAACAACAAAGACCACCTATGTTGTATCGGTTAAAAAGGACGCAGAGCTGGCAGACCTGGAAATAACTACGCCGGCAACCAAGACGGTATACAATGTAAATGAAAAGCTTGATTTGTCCGGCCTTGAACTGACAGGAACCTGGGCTGATGAGACTACTCAAATTATCGAGAACTATACCGTGAGCCCGGTGGATATGACCACCGTGGGAAGGAAAACGGTAAGACTTACCGCCAACAAAAAGAGCGTGAGCTTTGACATTGATGTTATTGGCCCCAATGACATCCGTATCAGTTTCCCCAATGGCCTCAGTGACCTTGATCCGTACGTCTATAATCTTGATCCGTTGGCTAGAACAAATTATGGGGTAGATTTTGTGCTTTCCGTACACGATGTAAATTCCCCCATTGTTAGTGCAAAGCCGTATCCCCGTGAACGGAACATCAGCGTAGCCACCGCGGCTGAGGCTGGCACTATTACCTGGAAGGTTGACGGTAAAGAGTACTCTGGTTATCCCTATGCCAATGATGCCACCGATGGCGGCACTGGTGAACTGGACTATACGGACAATGATGATTATCTTGACACCGATAGAGATGCAGGAAACCGAAACATCATTACCATCAAGGCTGAAGATTACTCTTACAATGTGACCCACATCCTGAGCTTTACCGGGAAAATAAACGGGGTTTTCTATTCAAAAAATATAACCTTCAAGGTTATATTCTAAAGGAGCGGAAAGATGAAGAAAAAATTATCGATTTTTAGCGCCCTTGCGCTTATTGGTTTGCTGCTTATGGCCGGCTGTTCTAATCTTTTAGAACAAGACCTGTCAGGCGGCAAAGATGAAAATATTCCCCTGGGAACCGGGTCCGTACAGGTTCAGATTGGCGGCGCGGATACCGCGCGGAACCTTGCCCCTGCGACGCCTGGTTTTACTGAATATGAATTCAGTTTTACTGCAAGCGGCGCTTACCTCAACCCCGCAGACGGTACTTGGACTCCGCATCCAACTGAATTTTTGGTTACGTATAATACAATCGGCAATACAACCTTTGATCTGCCGCCGGACACTTACAGCCTGGTTGTCACCGGCTTTACCGGTGCCCGGCCGGATCTCAAGCCGATTGCCAAAAACGTTCCGGTGACGGTAACGGTAGTCGAAGGCAAAAAGCAGATCGTAAATGTCGTATTGAGCGAAAGCGCCGATCCGACCGCCAAGGGAACCTTTACCTATGACATAAAGTTCCCCCAAACTTTTACCGGCCTTTATTCTACTAATGGCATTACCGGTAGCAGCAGCCCCTATTACAAGAGCGCAAAGCTCAGCCTGACACCCCAGGCCTCCTCCACCAATAAAGGTAACGTTTACATTGCCGACCTGCTGGATAAGGATGTAACAACCGAAGGCAGCAACTACAAGTACCTCAAGTCCATCGACCTGCCCTCCGGGCTGTACGAAATGGAGCTTGCGCTGGAAACCTGGGTCACCATTACCCCGGCCGGGGAGACTACCCCGCCCCAGCCCCAGAGAGTGTACCGCTTCGAATATGTGTATATTTTCCCCGGCCAGACAACCAATGCGCCATACACATTTGCCCAGGTTGATTTTGATTCCTATGTGCATCTGGCGGTAAAGGCCAACATTTGGGGTACTCAGGCTGGTAATTATACCCCCGGTGATTTGTACATCAATTCCTATAACTGGGATGATAGTATCGGCGGCCAGAAAGCTGATACGGTAGTTATCCCCTACCAGACCTCCTGGGGCGGTTGGGATGTTGTATTGCCCTCACGCTTCATAGCCCAGAATCTTACAACCATCGACTTCCGGTTTAAGGCGAATAAGACGACTGGCGGTAGTGGTTATCTCTACAGCCTTTGGCAGCGGTATACGATCCAGCCTGAACACTTGCAGGAAGATGTTATTCAGAATGGTGTCGGCGGTACCAGTGAACAGAATTATGTTTCCAGCAAGGTTCCCAATCTGTATATTTCCATCAACGAGATTTCTATTGAAAACGAACCCAACGGGAACATTTTTGCCGTAAGGAACGACAAAATCGCCAACATTCTGGCTAACTCCATCACCGATGGCGAGACCACAGACGCGGTTTACGGCGCCCCGGTCGAAGCCTATGTCCAGGTGGATCCGTACAGCGGATATATCAGCAATACACTTGGGTTCTATGAGACGTCCTTAGACAGCCCTGTTAATAATGGAAACGGTGGTTTTTATCTTAAGGATGTAGCTACCGGGAACTATGGCACTGGGCCTGGTGGGACTGTAAAACTGGACTCTGCGGTACTCAGACGAGGTACTAATGCTGCTATTGAACTGCTGCACACCTATGGTTTTGATACCTCCAACCAGGTCTATAGCTTCAGCAATTCTATAACTGATTACGTCTATACTGTTAATGACAGCTCTATTTACAGTACTACGTATGAGGATTCCGAAATAAGGGCAGCAATCTACACCTTACAGGGAACGGCAAGAATAGCAGGCGCTACCGGATCGCCTTATGCCTTGACCGATGTAACGGTTACTGGTCCTACTGGTACTGGTAGAGTCGCGACGATTAATACCCCAACCACAATGGATTGGTCTACGACTGCACGTACTGACGAGAGAGTAGTCAATAGTGCGCTATCGGTTAGCATTAACCGGACGTGGACTAGAGATGGTAGTTCGCACGGTGAACAAATAACGGAAAACCAAATCTCCAATCCCAATGTCACTGCCTTGGCGCAAAATAAGGCATCAAACACTTACCCGTCTAACACGCTCTACCGGATTACCCGCGGTGCAGTAGCAGGTGGTGGTGGGACTATTTTGATAAGTGCAAACAATGGCGGGAATTATGGTACTGCAGGTGACGTGTTCAAGTTTGCTGGCACTGGTAATGTATACATACAGGTAGTTCCAACCTCTCCAGGCACGTCATATTCCACCAGAACCATAACGGCTACCGGAACATTCTCTACTAATTCTGGCTCCGCCTTCAACGGTTCAAGCGGTACCTTTGGGCCTTGGACTTTCAATCCAACAAGTTTGGGGGATGGTTATGTTATCACTGTTAGTGGGAATTTAACCAACTAACCTAATCAGGGTCCTTCACCCCGTGTGAAAGACCCTGCCTGCGGGCCTTTGGTCCGTTTGGCAGAAAACCGGACCGTATCCGCTTCCGGGCGGGTACGGTCTTTTTTTAAACACGGACCCTCACGGACCTTCACGGACAAAGAAATTAATTAACCACGAACCACACGAACCACACCAAAAAGATTATTTAGTTCGTGTTGTTTGTGTGGTTCGTGGTTAAATTCTTCATGGATCTTCATGTCCGTGAGGTCGGTGTGGTCCGTGGTTAAATTCTTAATGCAGTTGCCCTATCCCCATTCTTCCAGTATATTGAAATCAGGAGGGAGCAATGGCAACGCAGCAAACAGACCCCGTATATGAGACCGGAGTGACCTTTGAAAAAGTCTGGGCCTTATTTCAGGAGATAGGCCGGAAACAGGAAGAAAATGCCCGACAAATAAAAGAGACCGACCGGCAAATGAAAGAGACTGATCGGCAAATGAAAGAGACCGATAAAAGGGTAGGGGCTCTCACCAACCGGCTTGGAGAAATTTCCGAACACATGATCGTTCCGAACTTGGTAAGCAGTTTCAAGGCACTGGGTTATACCTTTGAAAAATTTAGTCCGAATACGAAAATTGAGGACTTTGAACACGACCTATTCGCCGAAGCCGATGCGTTTCTGGAAAACGGTGACAGCGTAATGGTGGTGGAAATAAAGACAAAACTTAAAACCGAGGACATAGACGACCACGTGAACCGCATGGAGAAGTTCCGGGCCCACGCAGATTTCCATAAGGATAAGCGGAAATACTACGGAGCCATTGCGGGCATCCTGATGAGCGAAAGTGAAAAGACCTATGCGCTGAAAAAAGGCTTTTATGTACTGGAGCCGGTAGGGGAAACCTTTACCATTACCACACCGGAAGGCCCCGGCGGGCCGAAAGCGTGGTAAACGTCAAAAGCCTCTTAACGAAACCACGGACCACACGGACCCTCACGGACAAAAGAGGAAATTAATTAACCACAAGCCGCCTACTGGCGGCACCACACAAACCCTCACGGACGGAAGAGATAGGAGAGCAGGTGTCTGTGTAGAAGAGCCTGTGGTTTCTCTTCTTCGTTTAAAAAGGTAATACCAGAGTCGGAACAGAGCCGTTCCGGTTTTTTTGCAAAAAGGAGATGCTGTTATTTTTTGAACAGATCGGAATGGGTTCCGGTGCGGTAAAACAAAATCGTTCGCTCTACCGGGTATATCCGGTAGATAAGCACCCAATCGCCCTGTATGTGACATTCACGGTAATTGTTATAATTACCGCGCAACGGGTGGTCAAGACGCTCCGGAGGCAGAGATCGTTCGTTGATAAGCAAATCCATGACTGCCGCTAGCTTACCCATATCCCTTCCCCGTTTTTCCGCCAAGGCAAATTCTTTTTTGAACATTGTACCGAGTTTGACATCAAGCACGACTAGCTCCGCAGTTCCGCCAGCACTTCCTCAAGAGAATGGAAGGTCGGAGAGGGAATTTCACCTCTCATCATGGCTTCTCCTTCCTCAAAGGCGGCGATAGTTTTCTCATTGGGTTCCTTGTAGATGGCGCAGAGGGAGCATCCGTCTTTGGGGCACGGCTCCGCGGCCTCCGCCGGATCGGGGAATCGAATAATCACTTGCATCCTCCCTACCGGAATTTCGCGGGGCACATCAATCGTCAGCCGGTGGCTGGCGGGTATTTCAACAGTTTGTTCTATGGTCATGTTTTAAATATAGTATGAAAAAGGTGGAGTGTGAAGGGGGGACGGCAAAATCGGTATGCGCAGATAAAGCGCTTCCCCACTACAGAGCAGGACCCCCGATTATACATCTGCGTGCCCGTGGGGAGGCACGGTTGCAGGGGGTCCTGGACTTCCAGTATATTGTATTCAGGAGGGAGCAATGGCAACGCAGCAAACAGACCCTGTATATGAGACCGGAGTGACCTTTGAAAAAGTCTGGGCCTTATTTCAGGAGATAGGCCGGAAACAGGAAGAAAATGCCCGGCAAATGAAAGAGACTGATCGGCAAATGAAAGAGACCGATAAAAGGGTAGGGGCTCTCACCAACCGGCTTGGAGAAATTTCCGAACACATGATTGTTCCAAATCTGGTAAGCAGTTTCAAGGCACTGGGTTATACCTTTGAAAAATTTAGTCCGAATACGAAAATTGAGGACTTTGAACACGACCTATTCGCCGAGGCTGACGCGTTTCTGGAAAATGGGGACAGCGTAATGGTGGTGGAAATAAAGACAAAACTTAAAACCGAGGACATAGACGACCACGTGAACCGCATGGAGAAGTTCCGAGCCCACGCAGATTTCCATAAGGATAAGCGGAAATACTACGGGGCCATAGCGGGCATCCTGATGAGCGAAAGTGAAAAGGCCTATGCGCTGAAAAAAGGCTTTTATGTACTGGAGCCGGTAGGGGAAACCTTTACGATCACCACACCGAAAGGCCCCGGCGGGCCTAAGGCGTGGTAAATGTCAAAGGCCTCTTAACGAAACCACGGACCACACGGACCCTCACGGACAAAAGAGGAAATGAAATTAATTAACCACGAACCACACCAAAAGGATAATTTAGTCCGTGCTGTCCGTGTGGTCCGTGGTTAAATTCTTCGTAAACGTCGTAAACGTCAAAAGCGACCCACCTTATAAAAAAACAGTCACGGCCCTAAACTTCCGGGAATCAAACTTTTCGGAGGCGAAAATGAAGCGTTACAGCGAAGTCGAACCATCAGACCTTCGGTCTGCGGTTCGCGAGAAGCGGATGTGGGTGGAGGACTGGAAAGAAAGCGGAAAGAGCCGGTACACCTACGCAAAAAGGAACGGCCTGAACCCGGCAACCTTAAATAACTGGGTGAGAGAAGCCGAGGGGCCCCAGGATAAGGCAAAGATCTACATCCGGCCCGGACACACGGACATGAGGAAGGCGGTCAATGGGCTGACCTTACTGGTGAAAGAAAAGTGGTCGCTTTTGACGTTTACGCACGGACTCGCAGTTCCCTGTCTTTTTTTGTCCGTGAGGGTCCGTGTGGTCCGTGGTTAATTATTCTTCGTAAAGGCTAAAGAAATGGAAAATTAAACTTTTTCCAAAAAAATACTTGACTTTTATTTATAATATATTCATACTATAACATAAGTATGGCAGTAAAGGAAATATTTCGCGAAACTCCAGACAAAGGGAAGCAGATCTCTAAAGATCGTAAATTTCTATGGTCTGAACTCTGGGACTATCTCCTTTATTGGGGATACGGGCTTCTTTTATCCTTGATTCCTTTGGTCATTTCAAGTATTATTTCAGTGTATTCTTTGAAAAAAGGAGATTTTTTTGATTATTTTTTCATGGATCATGAACTTTTATACGTCTGTGTAACATTATCGACTCTTGTTATTACGGCTGCTAAGGGAAATGAGAAAGTATTCAAACCTTTTCGTATGCTGAGTACGCTTATTGTCATAGTTAGTACCGCGTTTTATATGATTTTTAAATTCACAAAATTTTTACCATCAACGTTTTTGAGTTCCCTTAACAGATGTCTCTTGGCAAGTGTCGTTATTATGAATATACTGGTCTATATTTTCCTTTGCAAAATAGATAAACCATCAAACAGAGTTGGTGCTTAATTATGACAACAGTTATCTATGTTTTCTTTTCCTGTGTAGTATTGACTTTTGCAATTCTGCTTTATGTACAATACTATAATTATAAAAAAACGTTTAAAGAAATCAATATGGATAAAATGCAGAATTCAGGGAACGAGCTGAATTATTCCATAATACAACTTGTTCGGAGTAATACTGTTTTACATCATATTTTAAAAAATAATTCTTCAAGGCATGATGATAAAAGTTATTTATCATCCTTTAAAAGGTTCCTTGATCCTACAAATGTTGAATCAATAAAAAGAATAAAAGGGAATAAGCCAAATGTATGATGTTGAGATATTTTCTGAATTTATTGGCTATGAAGGCTTAGTAGATGAATTTGGTGAGAAGAAAATTCAAGAAAGGTATGAAGCGTTATTTCAATGTCTTCAAGACTTTATTAAAAAATTTAATTATGAAGAAAATGTTCGTATTGATAAATTAATACTGACCAATGTTTTATTTGATTATTTTGCCGATATATCAAGATTGAAAGCCTTTCATAAAATTGAAAATGTAAATGAAATAAAAATACTCTCATATGAAATTTTTTGGCTTCTGCGGAGAAAACCATTGCAGTTATTGAACTCTGGTAAGGATGTTGTATATGTAAATGAACAATTTGCATTTTGTCAAATACTTCATTTTCTAAATGATAATGATAATAAAAATGTATTGCTAATTGAAGATAAAAATAAAGAATTAGGGTTTTATATGGATACATTATATTACTATTTAAAATATAGATTTCTCGATCCTCAGGCAATAGAATTTTTTATTGTCTCTTTTTTAGGTGGACAAAAATATCAGGAGTTACTTGAAAAAAATAAATAGCAAATTTTATCCAAAGACAAACTTCGCATAACGGTAAACGTCAAAAGCACCCCACCTTATAAAAAAACAGTCACGGCCCTAAACTTCCGGGAATCAAACTTTTCGGAGGCGAAAATGAAGCGTTACAGCGAAGTCGAACCATCAGACCTTCGGTCTGTGGTTCGCGAGAAGCGGATGGCGGATCGGTGATGCAGATGGATGAAACCCCCATGGTGCGAACCTTTGGTTCGCGTGATTCCCTTTCTTGAGGAGTTCCTTGAAGAACGGATCCTGAAATGCACACCAATAATAACAAGTTTTCATACGTGGCTTGAAAAACAATCGGAAGAAGTATTGCCCAGCTCTGCCTTAGGAGCAGCGATCAAATACACGCTCAACCGATGGCCCACCCTGGCCCCCGGCGACGATTGGGGGCAACTGCTGCCCTGGAACCTGACTCTCTGATTTTTCGGGAGTGGTCGCTTTTGACGTTTACCACGGACCACACGGACCCTCACGGACAAAAGAGGAAATGAAATTAATTAACCACAAGCCGCCTACTGGTGGCACCACACAAACCCCACGAACAGACAGAAAAAAAGATGATAAAAGTTCGTGTTGTTGGTGTGGTTCGTGGTTAAATTCTTAGTTTTGGAATTGGCTCAAGGATTAAAAAATTATAACCGCAAAGGCGCCGAAGGCGACAAAGGGGAAGAAGGAATGGAGTTCGGTCCATCACACACCTTTTTCGCCTTCGCGGCGGCTTTGTCGTGCACCATCACCATTCGTGCGGATAATACGCGCCTCCAGGCTCCGTGATATTGAATGTGTCGCCGGACGGCTCAACCACATAAAAGCCCTTTTTTAGGGCATAGGTTTTCGCACTATCACCGAAAACCACCCCTGCGATAGCGCCCAGATATTTCCGTTTATCATCATGTAAATCCGCATGTCTGCGCAGTTTTTCCATGCGCTCAATATGGTCGTTAATATCGTCAACAGTGGGCTTGCTCTTAATATCAATGGCCATTTCTATATCATCATTTTTCAGAACAGCGTCAACCGAGAAAGATAGGTCATGTTTCGGACTGGTTATTGTGACCTCCTCGGCTGATTGGGTAAAGATAAAGCCCATCTTTTCAAATTCCGTCATCAAATTGGGAATTATCATGTAATCATCCATTTCACCAAAACGTTTACGGAGCAAATCATCAAGCCATTTGTTGGCCCTTTTCTTCTGCCTCTCGATTCTTTCCTGTCTTCGGGCAGTCTCCCGCAGTATAACACTATTTTCATCTACAGCGGCTTTCCACTCCGGTATCGCCTGTATTGTTTCCATATTTTACCTCTGCCATAAGTGTAGGTCCCTCCGGGCCGTTTGTCGATAGGGTTCAAGATTAACCACTTTTCCACCTAAAGAGTGGAAAAGATAGGAAAGCAGGAGTCTGTGCTGTCCGTGAGGGTCCGTGTGGTCCGTGGTTAAATAAAGAATTCCTGGCTTTAAGTAAACCAACTCTTGCCATCTGCTCCCCCCTTATTCTACAATAACGCATGGCTGATAAACGCTTTACCGTGCTGGACCTCATCGACCTGGACCTCAAGGAGCACAATTCCCTGAACCTCCGCTGTATCGGGGGGAGGAAGGGGCTGACACGGGAGATTGGCAGCCCGGACCTGAACCGGCCGGGGCTGGCCCTGTCGGGGTTTTATGATCTTTTTGCCCATCAGCGGATACAGCTTTTTGGACAGGGGGAAGCGGCCTACCTTGGCAAGCTGGCGGCGGAGGGTTCAGGCGCTACTATCAGACAGATGTTTTCCTATCCCATCCCCTGCTGTATTTTTACCCACGGAATAAGCCCGGATCAGGAATTTTTTGATGAGGCTGAACACACCCAGTGCCCGATTCTGCAAACGGACCTTACCACTTCGGAATTTTCGGCCCGGATCATGCGGATACTTTCGGATATTTTTGCCCCCCGGCAGAGCGTCCACGGGGTACTGGTGGAAGTTTCCGGTATGGGGATTCTGATCCTGGGGGATTCCGGGGTGGGCAAGAGTGAGACTGCCCTTGAGTTGATTGAACGGGGGCACCGGCTGGTGGCCGACGATGTGGTGGAACTCCACTGCGTGAACGGTAACACCCTTATCGGCGCCGGGGCAAACAAGATTATCGGGCATCATATGGAGATACGGGGCCTGGGGATCATCAATGTGACCCACCTGAAAGGGGTGGGCGCTATCCGGGACAGTAAACGGGTCCAGCTGGTGGTGGTTCTGGAGGAATGGGACGCCAACAAGAGCTACGATCGCCTGGGGACCGAAGACCAGTACATGGAATTTTTGGGGGTGAATGTCCCCAAACTGGAGATACCGGTTAAGCCGGGCCGGAACATCCCCATCATCATTGAAGTGGCGGCCATGAATGAACGGCTCAAGAGTATGGGGTATAACGCGGCCAAGGAATTCAATCAGAACATTCTTAAATGGATAGAAAGTGATACCGCCCGTTCGGTGTATTTCGGCAGTGAAGATATCATCTAAAAAGGAAGGACGAGGTGACGGAAAAAAAGGTGAAAGTTTTAAATCGGGCCGGGATTCATGCGCGGCCGGCGGCGTTGATAGTGCAGGCTGTCAAGGATTTTAAGTGCAATATCTATTTTGAACGGGAAGATGACAAGATAAACGCCAAGTCCATCATGGGGGTTATCACCCTGGGCGCGGCCTATGGTACGGAGATCAGGATCCTTGCCGAAGGCGAGGGCGAACAGCAGGCGGTTGATGTCATCGCCCATCTTTTTGAGACAAAATTCGAGGAAGATTGAAAACCGTCCGGACCCATCCAAAGTATGCCGTTATCAATGTCCGGGGCCTGGTACTGATCTATGTGCTTCTCTGCATCCTTACCGTTGTATTTTCCCGGACCTTTTTTTCCGATACCCTGCGGGATGGCGCCATACCGGGCTTCCTTAATCTAATCGTTTTCTTAACTATCCCCGTGGTACTGCTGGTTTTTTTGGCGGTTTCCATTTTCGGCCTTTTCCGGGATATTATCGCCCGCCGGACGGGGAGCAAATTCAAGGCCCGGCTTTTGGCCTACTTTATGGTCACCGTGGCCTTTTCGGCGGCTCCGGTAACCATAATTACCGGCATTTCAATCAATGAGATAACCCGCTTCTGGCGGGGCATCAATACCAATGCGGCGGCTGCGGCGGCCCAGAATTTCGCCCTGGAAACCTATTCCTTTCACATGGAAAAACTTGAAAGTCTGGTTAATAAAACTGATTTTGGCCCCCTTCTGCTTCCGGAGAGCGAGGCCGCTGAAATGGCACAGATGACCCCTGAGCAGCTCAAGGCAGCACTGCTGCCCTGGTCAACGCTGCTGCCCATAGGCATTGCATCGGTGCAGGACTTCCGGCAGCAGGAGGACGGGACCTGGACAAGCTGGGCCTTTGCCGGGGATACGGAGCGGCGGCTCACTGCTCCCCCCTCTTTGCGGCATGGTTTTATCGGCCGGGAGATGCCCCGTGACACGGACCTTATCCGCTATGCGGTCCCGGTCGAAAGGGGCCTGGTACGGATTATCAGCTACGGTCTGGAGGAGGGTTTTGACCCAGGACTGGCGGTGATTGAAAATCAAATGAACTCTTTCCAGACCATTGATTCCATTCTGTCCAACCTGCAGCCCCTGCTGATCTTCTTTTACGGGGTCTTCTTCTTTCCCTCATTATTAATGACCCTGATTATTGCCATTTCCTTTACCCGGCGGGTGACCGCGCCCATAGTGGAACTGACCGAAGCGACCCGGCGGGTGGCGGAGGGTGATTTTTCGATTCAGATTCTGGCCCGGCGGGGGGATGAGCTGGGACTTTTGATCCGGTCCTTTAACGCCATGGTGCAGGACCTGGAAAAATCCCGGTCCGCGCTGGTAAAGGCTGAAAAAATTTCGATCTGGCAGAATATGGCCCAGCAGCTTGCCCACGAAATCAAAAATCCCCTGACCCCGATCAAGCTTTCCGCGGAACGGGTCCTGCGGCGCTGGCGGAACGAGCCTGAACGGGTGGGGGAAATTCTCGAATCATCAATGCTGGCGATCATCCAGGAAACCGACGGGCTTTCCACCCTGCTTACCGAGTTCCGCACCCTTTCCCGGCCCATGGAGCCCTCCCAGTCCTGGACCAGTCTGCGGGAGCTTATTACGGAAACCGTCACCCCCTACCACAGTTCCCATCCGTCTATTCAGTTTGACATTGAGCATGTGGGGGAGGACGTAAAGGTGAAGATCGACAAGCACCGGATCGCCCAGGTGCTGACCAACCTGATCATCAACGCCATCGACGCAATGGACGGTAAGGGGCTGATAGAAATCCGCACGGACCTTGTAAAAAAACGGGAAACCCGGTATTGTAGGCTCAGTATCAGGGATACCGGAAAGGGTATTTCAAAAGAAGAAGGTTCCCTCGTTTTTACCCCCTACTTTACTACCAAAGAATCCGGTACCGGACTGGGGCTTCCAATTGTGGAACGAATCGTGAACGACCATGGCGGCGCCATCTGGTTTAACTCAGGTGAAGGAATGGGAACGACTTTTTTTATCGACTTACCGCTTGTTCCTCAACCAAGCCCGGGGGGCGAAACGGTGTCAGGCACCGGGGGTGAAGAATAATGGCCGCAATCCATACGCCTGGCGCCGCAATCCATACACCCGGCGCCGCAATCCTCATTATTGATGATGAGCCGGGAATCCGGCGGACCCTTGCCTCCATTCTTGAGGACGAAGGCTACAAGGCGCATACTGCGGAAGACGCGGTCCTGGGCCTGGAAATTCTGAACCGGGAAGCCATCGACCTGGTCTTCCTTGATGTGCTGCTCCCCAAACTGGGGGGCATGGAGGCCCTGGAACAGATCCGCAGGGACTGGCCCGCAATGGAAGTGGTGGTTATTTCCGGCCACGCCAACATTGACATGGCGGTGCGGGCGGTAAAGCTCGGGGCTTTTGATTTCCTGGAAAAGCCCCTGTCCCTGGACAAGGTGCTGACCCTCTGCCGGAACGCCCTTACCGTGCAAAAGCTGCGGAAGGAAAACCGGGTGCTCAAGCAGAAAGTTAGTACCGCCAGGGATGAAATAATCGGGACCAGCTGGGAAATTGGGAATATCCGCGCCATGATCCGGCAGGCTGCCGCCAGCGATGCCCGTATCCTTATCACCGGGGAAAACGGTACCGGGAAGGAACTGGCGGCCCGGGCCATCCACAACGGGTCGGCCAGGGCAGACAGGGCCTTTGTGGAGGTCAACTGCGCCGCCATCCCCGACACCCTTATCGAGAGCGAGCTCTTCGGCCATGAAAAGGGGGCCTTTACCGATGCGGTTTCCAGCCGCAAGGGCCGTTTTGAGCTGGCCCACGGGGGCACCCTTTTCCTGGACGAAATCGGGGACATGTCCCTTTCCGCCCAGGCCAAGGTGCTGCGGGTCATACAGGAACAGAAAATCGAACGCCTTGGGGGGGAGAAAACCATCGACACCGATGTCCGTATCGTGGCGGCCACCAACAAGGACCTCGAAAAGGAATGCGAGCAGGGCCGCTTCCGGCAGGACCTTTTTTTCCGCCTCAACGTGATCCCCATCAGAATTCCCCCCTTAAGGGAACGGGCCGAGGATATCCCCCTGCTGCTTCATCATTTTTTAAAGGAGATGGGGAGCGAAACAACCGAATTTGATGCGGATGCCCTGGAATTCCTGGCATCCTACAGCTGGCCCGGAAATGTACGGGAACTGCGGAATCTGGCGGAACGGATTGCGGTGATGCACAGTGGGAACAGGATCGACGGCAAGGGCTTGAAGGATCTGCTCCTTAAAAATCCGGCGGCCTTTGGGGGCCCGCCGGGCAATGGGGACTCCGCGCAGACGGCGTCTGCAGAGGAGCGGGTCCGGGCGCCGTCAGATTTTATGGAATTAAACTACAATGATGCAAAAGAATCTTTTGAAAAATACTATTTGGAATTCCAACTTTCCCGGAACAATGGTATAATATCCCGAACGGCGGAGGCTATCGGCATTTATCCGAGCAACCTCCACGCAAAGGTGCGAAAATATCAAATTGCCCCGGCTGCCCCTTTGGGCGGCCATGGCCAAAAGGATTGAATGATGAAAGAACTTACACTGCGGCAAAAGGAAGTGCTGTCCTTCATCCAGGCTTATAAAAACGAACACAACTATCCGCCGACCATTCGGGAGATGGCGGACTTTTTTTCCATTTCCGTCAAGGGCGCCCATGATCATGTGACGGCCCTGAAGAAAAAGGGCGCCTTAACCTTTGAGGACCGGCGTTCCCGGACCATGGAACTGGTGGGAAACGACAAGGATGCCGGGGAAGAGCAATTTGTTGAAATTCCCCTTGTGGGAACCGTTGCCGCGGGGAAGCCCATCCTTGCGGAAGAAAACTATGAGGGCTCCGTTTTTCTGCATAATACCCTTTTGAAGAAAAACAAGAATTACTTTGCCTTAAAGGTGAGGGGGGATTCCATGTCCGGCGTGGGCATTATGGACGGGGATACGGCAATCATCGAAAAACAGAACACCGTCCGTAACGGAGAAATCGCCGTTGCCGTGGTGGACGAGGCGATAACCCTGAAGCGTTTCTTTAAAGAAGCCAACCGGGTCAAGCTCCAGCCTGAAAACCCCGCCTATTCCCCTATTTACAGCCAGAACGTGCGCATCGAGGGGCGGCTCGCCCAGATTCTCCGCGCCTACTGAAATGGCTCAAGTATCCCCCAAGGGCAGCGGCCTCGATCTTGTGCATGGCTGCTCTTTCCTCTTTTTAGGCCCCGAACTGGGGGAAAAAAACGATGCGGTGGAGGGGATACGCCAAAGCCTGAAACAGGGCGGCTCCGCACCCGAGGAAACTTCCTTCTATGCAACCGAAACAACGGTATCCGACATGGCCGCCGCCCTGCGGAACGGCTCCCTTTTTGCGGATATCAGGCTTTTCTTCATTAAAAACGCTGAAGTCATCAAAAAAAAGGATGAAATAGAACTCCTCGCATCCTACATGAAATCCCCCCAGGGCGGCACGGTTCTTATTCTGATATCCGAAGAAACGAAACTGCCCAAGGGCCTGGAAGACGCGGTTCCCGCGGCGAACAAGCGGATCTTCTGGGAGCTTTTTGAGGACCGGAAAACCGAATGGGTGCGGGCTTTTTTCCGGCGGGAGGGCTGCCGTATTGACGAGGACGGCATCGGGGCAATCCTTGAACTGGTGGAAAACAACACCGAGGCCCTGCGCCGGGAATGCGGGCGGCTGGTGCTCTTCATGGGAAAGGATAAGCCCATAGGAGCTGCGGATGTGGACGAATGGCTTTCCCACACCCGTGAGGAATCGGCCTTTACCCTTTTTTCCCGGATTGCCGCAGGGGATCTTTCCCGGAGTGTGGAAAGCCTTCACACCCTGCTGGGCGCAAAGGAAGCGCCCCCGGCGATCCTCGCGGGCCTTGCCTGGTGTTTCCGCAAACTGCGGGATTACCAGTACCTGGTTGAATCGGGCTCCCCCAACGACTTTGAGTTCAAAAAAATCGGCCTTGGCAATCCCAAGGCCCGCAAAGACTACACCGAAGCCTACCGCCGCTACGGCCCAGGCAGCGGGGACCGCCTGCTGGCACTTGCCGCCGAATACGATATCCGCCTCCGCTCGGGAGGAACGGCGCTGGAAGAGGTGCTGATGGAGCTGTTTTTGTATAAGGCGGTTTGCCACTAATTCAACGCCAGTTTTCCAGCAAAAGACCGGAGATAAGGGAAAAATGTTTTTGATTATTGGTTACCACTAGGCAAACGGCGCAAAGCGACGCATATTTGAAATAAGGAGAAACTTGGATGTATGCTACATACCACCTGAAAGCGGACGAATTCAACGCTGATGTTATCCAAAGCCTGAAAAACACCTTTCACCAGCGTGAAATCGTTATTTTGCCCAAAGACGAATATGACGAATGGGAAAAAGAGCGGCACAATGCGGCGTTTACCGCAGAATTGCAACGGCGTATGAAAGAGCTTGACGAAGGCAAGGGGATAGTCAAAACCATGGCGGAACTTGAGGCTCTGGCGAATGAATGATGTAATTTTTCATGCTAAAGCCTTTAAGGAATACATGAATTGGCAGGCCGAAGACCGTAAAACCCTTAAAAAGATAAATGAACTTATAAAAGACATTCAACGTAATGGATTACTGCAAGGTACAGGCAAGCCGGAAGCGTTAAAACACATGAAGGCATATAGCCGCCATATTGATGACGCAAACCGGCTCATATATTCAGTCGATGAAAACCAAAACTTGCATATTATTGCCTGTAAAGGTCATTATACAAAATAAAGGTATATGGTTAATTAATTTCTATTTTGGAATCGGCTCAGATTTTTATAATTTTTTCCCCTTAACAACACAGGTGTACAAGGCTATACTACCCAAATGCTTTCCATCGTACTTATCGGTGTTTCGCTATCCATGGACGCATTTGCCATATCGGTCAGTTCCGGTATCAGTATTCCCGGTCTGCGGCCTTTTTACGTGGTGCGGTCCAGCTTCTTTTTCGGGCTGTTCCAGTTCATCATGCCGGTTGCGGGGTGGTTCCTGGGCAGTACCTTCGCGGGCTATATCGACGCCTTTGACCACTGGGTCGTGTTTGCCCTACTGGCCTTTATCGGCGGTAAGATGGCGATTGAAAGTCTGCGATCAAAGGCTGGGAACGATAAGGCGGGAGAAGCCGGGTCCGGCAAGGCGGAGTCCGGCGGCGGCGACATTCGGAACCTGGGAACCCTGCTGACCCTTTCGGCGGCGACCAGCATTGACGCTTTGGCGGTTGGTGTGTCCTTCAGCCTGCTCAAACAGGGGATATGGCTTAACGCCGGCATTATCGGGGCGGTGACCCTGCTCATCTGCCTGGCGGGGTTTGAGTTCGGCCGCCGCCTGGGCAGACTTTTTGAAAAATGGGCCGGCCTTGCCGGCGGGCTCATGCTCATCGGTATTGGGACCAAGATACTTATTGAGCACCTTATCGCGGGTTAAACTTCGGCCGGTTCCTGCCGGGGTTCCGTCTTCTGCGGACCGGAGTTATTACAGAGCAGGGCTATCACCTCATCCTTGGTTTTGGCGTTGATGATCTGCTCGCGGGCGGTGTCGTCATTGAGGACCGCGCCGATGGCGGCGAGTATCTGGATGTGGGGGCCGGTTTTCCGGGGAGAGACCAGCAGGATAAAGAGCCGGGCTTTTTCATTGTCCATGGATTCAAAATCGATCCCCGTTTTCTTAATGCCCACCGCCACGCAGATATCCTTTGCCCCGTCTGATTTGGCATGGGGCAGGGCGATGCCGTGCTCCATGCCGGTGCTCATGGTCTTTTCCCGCTGGAACACATCTTCGAGCACCACATCACGGTCTTCAAGTTTCCCATGGAAGGCCAGAATATTTACCATTTCGGTAAGGATTTCATCCTTGGTCTCACCCTTGAGTTCCAGGCTGATACACTCCGGCACGATCAGGGAACGCAGATCCTGGCTCGTCCGGCCTTCACCTTCAAACATATCCTTTTGCAAGGCTTTTGGGTCCGCAGATTCCTTGAGCTGCTGGATGGAGTTGTTAAGCCCCAGGATAACTTCGTACACGGCGGTTTTTACAAAGGGCATGTCCGCCTTGTTGGTCACGATGGTGACGGTATTTTCTTCCTCGGTGATGGAGATGGAGACATCGTCCTTCCGCGCCTGGGAGAGGCCCTCGTCGATGTTCATCATCTGCACGTAGAAGCCCTCGGCCCGCAGATCGGTCAGCAGGGTGTCGATGACAAGATCGGCAATTTCATCGGAGTAAAAATCCCAAACCGCAGTTGCCGTATCATCCTCCCTGACGGCCTGCCGGGTTCCCGCGCCGGGGACTTTAAGGGTAACGCTGAGGAGCGGAGGGGCCGCCACGGTGGTGATCAGGGTCATCAGGATGATCACCCCAAAGAGGCTGTTGTCGAGGATGCCCGAAGACATACCGATGCCGGCGATGATCAGGGCCACTTCACCGCGGGGCACCATACCGGCGCCTATCCGCAGCGCGCCTTTCATATTGAAGCCTAAAAGCAGGGCTGGGCCGCCGCAGCCTATTACCTTGGAGAGCACCGCCATCAGGGTATAGACGCCGCCGAAGATCAGCACCGGCGGGGCGATGATTTCCCTGACGTTGACCATCATGCCCATGACGGCGAAGAAAATCGGCACAAAAAATTCATATATACTGTGGATACGTTCCTGAATGATCGGGGCGATATCGGTTTTGGAAAGGGAAAGCCCCGTGATATAGGCGCCGATGATCATGGCCAGTCCCTGCTTTTCAAAGAAACCCGCCAGAATCAGGGCGATACCCAGGGCGGCTACGGCAAAATCGTGGGTATGCTTGAAAAGCTTGAGGAATTTGGCGAGCTGCCTTGAAAAGACAAGCCCCAGGGCGGTAAAGCCCAGCCAGATGCCGAAGGCCTTCCCGGCGATGCCGAGGATCGCCAGACCGTTGAGGCTCCCGGTTCCGTTTTGGATAACCGCCACGATCCCCAGGACTACCGCCAGGGCGATGATCCCCAACACGTCGTCAAAGACCGCCGCCGCCAATATGGTGACCCCTTCGGGGGAGTCCATCTTCTTCTGGTCCGACAGGATACGGGCCGTGATGCCCACCGATGTGGCGGTGGAGAGGATACCCAGGAACATACAGCGGGGGTCCATAAAACTTGCGCCGGGCAGCAGGAAAACCCCCACCAGATCCCCAAATACAAAGGAGAAAACCACCCCGCCGATACCGATTACCCCGCCCGCCACGGAGTAGCGGAGGAAGAGCCCAAGGTCGGTTTCCAGCCCGGAGGCAAAAAGCAGGATAATCGAGGCCACCGTGGCAAAGGCGTACAGCTCAGGGCTTACCGCCATGCCCACTTCCGGGCCGGGCAGGGGAAAAAGCCCTTCGGGAAAACCGCGAAAGCCAATCCCCCCAAGCGCATAGGGGCCGATCGCCACCCCCGCCAAAAGTTCCCCCAGGACTGAGGGAATCCCCACCTTTTTAACCAGCCGCCCGCCCAGGCGGACGGCGAAAATAATAATCCCCAGCTGGAACATCAGCTCGGCCATGACCTCTGTAACGTTCATAACAGCAATCCTCCAAAATTTACAATAAATATATTCTCACACAATTTTGTTGTGAAAAAATCCGAATAAGAAGTCCAATCAGAAAAAGGAAAACAGATATCAGGTTTGAAGTTTTAAAAGGACAGCGTTTTTTATCGCGGAATGATTTATTTTTTCAATTACCTTTAAAGATGATTGGACAAGAATAGAATCAATATCCCGTGTTTCCGGAAACATTACCGTGAAAAAATCAACGGAACGGAGCGGCTCTGCTGCCGCAAAGGTAAATACGCCCATTATGGCAAAGGCGAGGTATGCCGCTAAAATGAGACAAGGCCATTTTCTCTTCAAAAACAAACCCATAAGATTATAATACAATGGGCCAAAAATTTATGCAATAGGGTTTATTTTTGGGAAAACATCCCTTGATTTTGTAGACTGTATTTTTGCCGGACAATTACCCAAATATGTAGGATAAAAATAGAAAGCCGGAAACGTCGCATAACATACAGTTTACACTATGTGTCATTTCCCCCAAAATATATTGCATAAATATAAAATATGTAGTAATAATAGAGGCAGGGAATATTTAAGAATCCCCGGGAGGAATGACTTTGAAAATAAATTTTCTTGTAATCGCCTTTTTGGTTTTGAACACGGTTTTGGCCTATTCCGGCGGCTTAAGCGAAAAAAACCTGGTCAACACGCAGGAAATTGAACTGGGAAATATAAACGATCTTAATATCGTTTATACATGGGAAAACGTCGATCTGTTTGAAAACGACACGGATAAACTCATCATCAAAGAATATATGACCATTAACAAAAGTAATTATTATGCCCGTATAACGAGCGCCGGGGATAAAATACGCATTGAAAAGGGGAAACGCCCCTTTGGATTAGGCACCGGGATTTTATTCAACAGCTTTAGCGCCCGGGTTGAAGTGTATCTCCCCGCATCGTATACAAAAAATATTTCTGTCAAAACCGCGAGCGGTAATATAAAAGCCGACGGGGAATTTTCCTGTTCGGAAATAAGTATTGAAAGTTCCAGCGGCAATATGTCGATAAAAACGCTGGCTGCGGACACATTAAAACTGAAGGCATCAAGCGGGAATATTGGGGGTGAAACCCTAAGGGGAAATTCAAATATTCATACAAGCAGCGGTAGTATTATTTTTGATAATATAAACAGTAATGTTTCCGCGAAGTCTTCAAGCGGGCGCATTGAATTGAAAAGGGTAACCGGCAGTGTAACGGCAGAAGCATCAAGCGGAAGTATTCGGTGTACGGTTACTGAAAGTGCCGGTAATATATCCCTGACAGCAAAAAGCGGCGGTGTTACGCTTAATCTGCCCCGAAACCTTGTTTTTAACTTTTCTTCAAAAACATCAAGCGGCAGCTTATCAACCCCATTTCCCGAAAGGCTTTTTAGCCCGGTTTCTGACAGGCATACGGCACAGGGTATTATTGGAAATGAAAATATATCCGGTAATAACCTTGATATAAATATAAGGACAAGCTCTGGTTCAATAAAAGTAAATTGGGTAGAATAAAAGTGTAAAAAGGGAAAACGGCACATAATCATACGTTACGTTCAGGCCGTGCGGTCTGACGCCGCAGTAGCGGCTTGGCTTTCATGAAGGGCCTGGTGTATTAGCGGGTCAAATTCAGGGCAGGCTGTTCGGGCTGCCGGCCTTGGCCTCGCTGGGGCGGCCTTGCAGGATACCCCGCCCACCCACTTGCCAAGCCTTTCACATTCCTCTATACTGGTTTCTTATCATATTGATCCTATGAACTTTTATATATAGACAGGAGACAATCCCATGAAACGGACTTATCAACCCAGCAAAGTGAAGCGGAACCGGAAATTTGGGTTCCGGGCCCGGATGAAGACCCGGGGCGGGCGGCTTGTGTTAAAGCGCCGCAGGGCAAAAGGGCGGATCAAACTCAGCGCTTCCGACGAGAAGAAGCCCTACTAGTGCCTGGAACCTCAACCGAACCGCGGAGCGGTGAGGGTTCCTCTCTTGAAGGCTCTATCGGGGGGATGGACCTGCCGCTCTTGGGCCTACCGGCCCACTCCCTCCGGTTCAGACAATTTGAACGGCTCAAGGAAAGGGAAGGGATTCGGAAGGTTTTCAGCCGGGGACGGGCTTACAGCTGTGCCGGCGCAAAGTTGTTTGTGCTGAAAAACGGGCTGGCCCATAACCGGATTGGTTTTACCCTGGCCCGGAAGTACGGCAACGCGGTGGAGCGGAACCGGGCCAAACGGCTTGGCCGGGAGGCTTACCGGCATCTGCGGCCCCGGCTGCAAGGCGGTTTTGACCTCGTTTTGCTGGTATACCCTGCAAAACCCCAGGGCGAACCGGTTAAAATCGGTATGGCGGATCGGACAGGTCAACTTAAATCCCTTTTTGGCAAAGCCGGTTTGTTTTTAAATGGTTGAATAATGGCGGCATTACGGAAATTGGCATTGCTTGTAATCCGTTTTTATCAGGGCGCTGTTTCTCCCCATTTTCCCCCCAGCTGCCGGTATGTACCGACCTGTTCTGCCTATGCCTACGAGGCGGTGGAAAAATACGGGGTCTGCCGGGGGGCGTTTTTGGCGGTCAAACGGATTCTGCGCTGCCATCCCTTGCATCCGGGCGGTTACGACCCGGTCCCTGAGTGTTTTCCAAAACAAGCTTTGGAAAACACTTTAGAAGAAAAATGCTAGCATTTTTCTTCAAAGGAGAATTATGGAAAAGCGAACGTTACTGGCGGTTGTGCTTTCGATAACGGTGATGCTGGTCTTTTACTTTGTCCAGGGTCTGTTTATGCCCCCGCCGGACCCTTCAGCGCAGGCCCTTGCCGGTCAACCGCTTACTGCGGCGCCCGGCCCCTCAGCCGGGACCCTTCCCGCCGCTGAAACCCCTGTCCCCGCTCTGCCTGTCCCGGGAAGTCCCGCATCAACAGAAGTTCTGGCGGTGGAAACAGAGCCTTCAGCGGCGGTGTCCCTCCGGGAAGAGCGGGTTACCATTGATACCAACCTTTTTACCGCGGTTCTTTCCAGCGCCGGGGGCGACCTGGTCTCCTGGAAACTCAAGGAGCACAAAGACCAGGACGGTTACCTGGAAATGATCTTCTCCGGGGACAGTGAAGCCCACGCCCTCACCGTGGCCTTCGGCAATCAGGATGCCGTGCCGGTAAACGCCGTTTTCAACGTAAAACGCATCGACGACTATATAGTCGAATTCTTTCAGGATTTTGTGCTCCCCCCCGGAACCGGCAGCTATGAGGGCGGAAAGTTCCGGCTGACCAAGCGTTATAACTTTAAGCCCAATGAGTATATGTTTGAACTGACGATCCTTTTGGACGGTGGCTATTCGGTGTCGGGCTTTAATTTCCCCGGCGCCGTGGGCGGGTCCGGCGCGGCCTATACCCTGGGCTTCGGCCCCCAGATTGGGCCCCGCTTCGAGAAGCTGGATCAGCGTTACGAGTACCGCAATTACTACAGCTTTACCAATGGCAAACGGAAAACCGAAAAGATAAACAATGTCCTCAACAATTCACGGGCAACCTGGTCCGCCATTGCGGGGAAGTATTTCACCCTTATCGCCGTGCCCTATCTGGCCCAGTACGACATGGTCTTTTCATCAAAACCGGAACCGGGCATTCCCACCGCTTCCCGGCTCTATATCATCCGCCCCAGCCTGAACGCCTCCCGTTCCGAGGATGTGTACCGCTTCTATCTGGGCCCCAAGACCCAGGACGATCTGGCAAAGTACAATAACGGCAACAACAGCTTCAATATTAATGATATGCAGCTCATCCAGGTGGCCAATTCCGGGGGATTTTTGGCCCCCCTGGAAAAAGGTCTGAAATGGCTCCTCCTGCTTTTCCAGCGGGTTGTCCACAATTATGGGGTGGCGATAATCCTTTTGACCCTGCTGGTTAAGGTCATCCTCTTCCCCCTCACCAAGAAGGGTTCCGAATCGACCCTTAAAATGCAGGCACTGGGCCCCAAGATCAAGGAAATTCAGGAAAAGTACAAGGATAAACCCCAGGAAATGAACGCCAAAATGGCGGAATTCTACAAAAAAGAGGGGTATAATCCCCTTTCAGGCTGCCTTCCCATGCTGCTCCAGATTCCGATCTTCTTTGCCATGTACAACCTCTTTAACAACCACTTTGACCTGCGGGGGGCCATGTTCATCCCCGGCTGGATTCCCGACCTTTCCCTTCCCGAATCGATCTTTAACTTTGCCCCCTTCCGGCTGCCCATTCTGGGCTGGAGCGATATCCGGCTGCTGCCCTTCATCTATGTGGGTTCCCAGCTCCTCTACGGAAAGGTAACCCAGACCCCGGATCAGAAGAGCAACGCCCAGATGAAGATGATGCTCTACGCCATGCCCATAGTGTTCTTCTTCATCCTTTACGACGTGCCTTCGGGGCTGCTTTTGTACTGGATCATGTCCAACGTGCTGACCATGGTGCAGCAGCTTGCGATCAACAAGTATATGGCCCCCAAACGTGCTGCCCTGGCCGCGGCGGCCGCCAGCAGTGCAAGCAGTGAGAGCAAGCCGGTGTTGGCGCCTAAACTTCCCCCGAAGAAGAAAAAGAAGAAGTAACGGGGGAATTTCAAACGAGCAATTTCTTTTGCGAGGAGCGCATATATGGTATACGAATTTGAAGGCCGTACCGAAAAAGAAGCAATCGATCGGGCGGCGGAAGAACTGGGACTTGAAAAGGATGATTTTGATGTCGAGATTCTGGAAACCCAGCGTCAGGGACTGTTCAAGAAGGGCTTTGTAAAGATCCGGGTCCACACCGACAAGCCCGTGGCTCAGGGGGAACGGATTGCGGCGGGACGGGGATCAAGCCTTGAGGATGACGATGATTCCATCGGGAACCGCATCCAGGATCAGGATACCGCGGAAACAGACGCGGAACAGTTCAGCCAGGCGGTATTCGGCGACCCCGAAGCCAAGAATGAATTTGAACAGAAGATGATCGACTTTGTGGAAGGCCTTATCGATAAGATGGGCTACGGCGGCAAGGTTTCGTTCCTTTTCCGGGAAGAGCGGAAAATCGGCCTTAAGATCGATTCCCAATATTCTTCCATTTTAATTGGGAAGAAGGGAAAGAACCTGGACGCCCTCCAGCTCCTGGCCAACATCTACGCGGGCCGCCAGGGCCGGGAAGACATGCGGGTTATTCTGGACAGCGAAAATTACCGCATCCGCCGGGAGGAATCCCTGGTGCGGCTTGCCTATACCGTGGCCGACCGGGTCCGGGACAACCGGGGTTCCATCCTGCTGGAACCCATGAACCCCTTTGACCGCCGTCTTATTCACACCACATTGAACGACATCGCCGATGTGGAAACCAAGAGCGAAGGGGAAGGGCTCTACAAGCAGGTGCGGGTGTACTATCGCGGGTTACGGTAGGGCAGGTTGATTAACCTTTTTTCAGGTTTATTGTTGTATTGATGATGCATCATATAAAGCCATTGATTACATTGATCTTTATCAGTTTGTTGGCAGCGGCGGTGGGGCCGCTTTCCGCCGCCACGCTGGAAGAACTTGTCGGCGCGGAACAGGCGGCGGTGCTGAGGGCGGCAGTTGCGGCCGGTGGAACCCTTACCGAGGCGCAGCTAAAAAACCCCGCTCCCCGTCTGGTTCCCCAACATGCCGGTGTCAGGCGCATTGTTGATGAAACCATGCAAAGCCTGGACCCCGGCCTCTTTGTGGAAACCCTCTCTCTCTATGCCAAGCCCGCTGCTTCCAGCCGGCCCGAATGGAGCGTTGCTGAAAAAAACGGCCTCTATAACGGCGCCCTGGCCCTCTCAACCCTTGCGGGCATCAAGTACTATTCCATAAGCCGCCGATCCATGCGTACCCTTTACGAAACTTCCCGGGTCATCGACGGCCCTGAAACCAGGGGCGTCCTGCCCGATCCCGTTTACAACGAGCCCCCTGCGGCGCTTAAAATCTATGCCCGGCAAAAAGACCTGACCTTTGGGGATAACCTCTATCAATATGAATACCGGATCGAAAAAGACTTTCTTTTGTTTATCCAGGAAAACCTGACCACCATGAACGTCGGCATTATCTCCGCGGTGCACAAAAACAGACTCCGCTCCCTGGTGGCCGTTATCGACGCCGGTGACTGCCTTTTAATCTACACCGTCTCCATGGCCCGCGCCGTTTCCCTCCCCGGCCTGGGCGAGCGGATCAGCGGCTCCTTTACCAACCGCGCCGAAGCGATACTAAAGTGGTATGCGGGCCAGGCGGACAAGGCCTTTGCGGGGGCGGGGATGTAGGGCGGAGAAGAGGGATGCATAATGCCGGTATTTTACGTGGTGAATATGATTTTTCAGAGGCAAAATTAAATCCTTATGTAAAGAAGTTATGGGTTCGGTATGGTTAATACAGGGAAAAAACGGATTGGGCTGCTGCTCGCATCGATACATAAGGGGTCGGCGCAAAACGTATGGTCCAGTTTTGCCCGTGAAGCGGCAGCGGAAGGGGCGGCCCTTTTTGTATTTCCTGGCGGGGAACTCAATTCCCCAGGCGATTTGGACTATCTGCGGAATCCGATCTTTTCCCTGGCAAATCCCCGCAACCTTGACGGGCTTATCAGCTGGAGTTCCGCCATCGGCAACGTGATTTCCCCGGAGGAATTCCGGGCCTTCCATGAATCCTTTGCAGCCCTGCCCTATGTGACCATTGCCCACAAGATTCCGGGCCGCCCCTGCGTACAGTTTGACGCCTATCAGGGCATGAAGAATCTGACCTCCCACTTTATCCGGGAACACGGGGCCCGGAGAATCGCCTTTCTCCGGGGGCCTGAAACCCATGCATCCGCCATGGACCGCCTCAGGGGCTACCGGGACGCCATTACGGAAGCGGGGCTTGCCTATGATGAAACCCTGGTTACGGAAAGCTCAGGCTGGGCCGAGGGAGAAGCCGCCTGCGCCCGGCTGATCGAGGACCGGGGCCTGCTTCCCCACAGGGACTTTGACACCCTGATAGGCTCAAGCGACATGATGGCGCTGCCCGCCATCCAGTACCTCTCCAAATTGGGTTACTCCACACCGGGGGATTACCGGGCCGGGGGCTTTAACAATTCCATCGAAAGCAGAATTTTATCGCCCCCCCTTTCCACGGTACACATGCCCTACGCCGAATTATCCGGGGAATCCTTCAAAATCCTGAAAGGTCTGTTTGAAACCCCGCAAGGCGGAAGTCCCCCGGACGTGGTCCTGCCCTGCGAAGTGATCATCCGTGAATCCTGCGGCTGTCCCGGCGAGCAGCCGGCAGGTGAAAGTGTCGGGGCCCTTGTCCGCGCCCTGA
Organism: Spirochaetia bacterium; assembly: GCA_026002025.1. Next base: position 63,836 of record BOAU01000001.1, read on the forward strand.
AGGAACAGGAGCAGGCCGCCACCCATGCCCAGTACCAGCGGGAAAAATGGCATACCGCCCTGAACTCCCTCAAGTGTGAACTCCTGGGAACCCGCGACCGGACTTCCCTGATACGGAGCCTTGCGCAGCACCTCCCAAAGATCGGGATTTTTACCGCGGCGGTTATGCTCCACGACGAGGGGGATCTGTCCCTCTGTGTGGGCAGCTTTTCCCCGGGCGGCTTAAATATAGAAGAAAACCGTCAGTTCCCCGCGGACCGCCTCTTCCCCGAAGAAATGGAAGCACAGTATACCGGGGGCGTCTTTATGGTGCAGCCCCTGTTCATCGAAAACCGGTCCCTGGGCTATTTTATCCATAACGTGCCCTTTTATGACGGGGTTATCCTTGAAGAACTGCGGTCCACCGTGAGCAATGCCTTTAAGGGGATCTTTCTTTTTGAAGAGGCCGACCGGGCAAAGCAAATCGCAGAGCAGGCCGAGCGGGCAAAGTCTGAATTTTTCGCCGCCCTCGGCAATGTTTTATACGATCCCTTCAGCGAACTGATTGATGCCATTGATGCGGTAAAGGGCGGCCTTGCCGGCGGCCTTTCAGACGGAGGGCCGGCGGATATTCAGACGGACATTCAGGAGCGGCTCAGCGGCCTCCGGTCCCTTGCGGAACAGCAACAGGAGCGGACCAATCATTTACTCGATCTGTCCCTTTCCCAGATTGATGAACCTTCGTTTAAAACAGGCCCCTTTAATATTACCGCTATGCTGGAGGGCCTTGCCGGGGAAACCGCCGCGGCGGACGCGAAGCTTCAGAATGAAAAAACCCTTCCCATCCTCTTTATCGGAATAGACGGGGATCTGTTTCCTTCATGGACGGATGCGGGGCGGCGGACATATATTTCATCCGTGGCGGACTTGGCGGAAGCGGCATCCCATGCGCCCCCCAGCCTCATCGTCATCGGCGGCATTGACGGCGAGGCCATTAAAACCATCGAAACCATACGCCGCCATCCGGGAACGGCCATGACGCCGCTTATCGCCGTGCCGGAGGCGATCACAGAAGCCGGGGATGTAGAAAAGCTCTGCCGCTGCCCGCGGGTGGTCCTGTGCCACCGCAGTGTGGCAAAGCTGGGAGAATTCAGCGGCCGGGTCCGGGCCATCGCCGCCGGGGACAACATACTCCCCCTGTATACGGGGGCATTGGTCAAAAGGGCCCTGTTGTATTTTGAAAAACACGCCGAATCCCATATTTCCCGGTGGAAGCTCGCCGATTCGGTCAACGTAAGCGAAGATTACCTTACCCGCATTTTCCGCCGGGAAATGGGCTGCTCCCTTTGGGAATACCTCAGCCAGTACCGGGTCTGCCTGGCCTCTGATTTGCTGATCCATACGGGGGACACGATCAGCGAAATCGCCGCCCGCACGGGGTTTCAGGATCAGGCGTATTTTTGCCGGGTCTTTAAAAAAATTTACGGCAAAGCGCCGGGGCAGCTGCGCGGCGCCAGGAGTATGGATGCCAGCGCCAGGGGTATTGAGGGCAGCGCCAAGGGTATGGATGGCGGCACAAAAAAAGACGGAAAAGTCCAATAGGCCGCCCGTTTATTTCAAAAAAGCCGTGTTACCCTTTGATCATGAGCAAAACCCCCCGGAAAAATTTACTTAAAGAGGTACGCCGTCATTCTTCGGTGTATGCCCTGCTCGTCATCCCCTTTGTCTACTATGTGATTTTCAAGTACCTGCCCATCTGGAACGGGCAGATCGCCTTTAAGGATTTTATGCCCCTTGAAGGGGTGCTTGGCAGCCGGTGGATTGGGCTTACCCATTTTCAGACCTTTGTAAAATCCTTTTACTTTGGTGAATTACTGCGGAACACCCTGTTTTACAGTTTCGGCAAACTGCTGGTGAGCGTCCCGGTTGCCATTCTGCTTGCGGTGACGATCTACGAATGCCTGCATCCGATACTGCGGAAAATTGTCCAGACCCTGGCCTATCTGCCCCACTTTCTGTCCTGGGTTATCATGTACGGAATTCTGCTGGTGCTGCTGGCCCCCGGGGACGGCATCGTCAATGACATCATCAAATTTTTCGGCGGCCAGCCCGTGGCGTTTCTGACGGACACGAAAACCTTCCCGTGGATCGTTATTATTTCCGATGCCTGGAAGGAAATGGGCTGGAGCGCCATTATTTTTATCGCCGCCCTTATGGCAGTGGACCCATCCCTTTACGAAGCGGCCATGGTGGAGGGGGTTACCGCCCTGCAGCGGGTGTGGTATATCACCCTCCCTTCGATCCGGCCGGTGATCGTAATGGTAGTATTACTGCGGCTGGGTACGATCCTCGATGCGGGGTTCAACCAGATGTTCATGCTCTATTCGATTCCCGTATACAGCGTGGCGGACATTATTGATACCTGGGTATACCGCCAGGGCCTCCTGGAATTCCAGTTCGGCCTTGCAACGGCGGTGGGTATTTTCAAGGGGGTTATCGGATTGATAACGATTTCCCTTTCAAACTGGCTGGTCAGACGGGCCGCCGACTCATCGCTTTTCTAGGAGTACGTGATGGCAGTAAAACTAAAGGGGACCGCGGTACGGCTTTCCGCATCGGATATCGTCTTTTACCGTCTTCTTGACGCCTTTCTTGTTTTTATTTTACTGATAGTGATCATCCCCCTGTGGAGTACGATCACCCTTTCCTTTAGGCCCAATGATTTTATCGGTACCAACTTCGAGGGGATGTTCCTGGCCCCCTGGAAGTGGTCAACCGCGGCGTACAAGGCCCTGCTGGGAAACAACGGGTTCATTAACGCATTCGGTAACAGTTTAAAAATTTTTGTCATGGGGGTTGCCACGGCGCTCTTCCTGACGGTTCCTTTGGCTTATGTACTTTCGGTTAAAACCCTGCCGGGCCGCAGGTTCCTCAATATTTTTGTACTGCTCCCCTACCTTTTTAACGTGGGGATGATCCCCGCCTACCTGGTGGTTACCAAACTGGGGCTAACCAATCACCTTGCGGCCATTTTTCTGCCGGGGGCGATAAGCACCTACAACTGCCTCATCATGCGGGGTTTCTTTGAGGGCATCCCCGATGAATTAAAGGAGTCCGCCCGGATGGACGGGGCCGCCGAGTGGTTAGTATTACTGCGGATCATCCTGCCGGTTTCAAAGCCCATACTGATGACCATCGGCCTTTACTACGGGGTTTCCTTCTGGAACGACTTCTTCCATGCCATGCTGTATCTGAACAGCAACTACCTCCAGCCCCTGCCCATACTGCTGCGGAATATCCTTATGGCAAGCGGGATGAATGAATTTGTTGAGGTAAACGCCTTCGGTAACGCCAACGTGCAGGCCATCAAGGCAGCAAGCGTATTCATGTCGGCGATTCCCATGATCATCGCCTATCCCTTTATTCAGAAATTCTTTACCAAGGGAACATTGATGGGAAGCGTCAAAGGTTAAGCGAATTTTGGATACCGGCGTTCGGCCGCGTTGCGGTCTGCCGGATATCCGTTAACTTGAAAAGTTTTTCCAGGAGGAAGAAATGAAAGCAAAAGGGACCCCAAGGGTCACAGGAATACTGTTAACAGCAGTAGTATTAATGCTCTGCATGGCGGCGAATGTTTTTGCCGGAGCCAAATCGGACAGCTCATCCGCAGCGGCAAGCGGCCCGGTCACCATTGAACTGTGGTACGGCGCTTCGGTAACCGAAGCGGGGCCGCCTCCGGCGGACTGGAAGGCATTGCAGATCATCAGGGACAAACTGAATATCAATCTGGTTTTGCAGGCCCTGCCTTCCAATGAAGGGGATCAGGATGTAAAGATCAATGCCGCGGGGGCTTCCAACAGCCTGCCGGATCTGTTCCAGGTCCGCCGCCCGGTGTGGCAGAACCTGTATAAAGCCGGCCTGCTCGGCCCGGTGGATGATCTCTATCCCCTGATGCCGAACCGGACAAAGGTGCAGTACGATGCGGACAGCATTTCCAATTCCACAATAAATGGAAAATCCTACGGCCTTGGTTCCCCCGGCACGCTTATCAAAAATGAGGGTGTGCTTATCCGCAAGGACTGGCTCGATAAACTCAACCTCAAAGTGCCGGTGACTACCGACGAATACCTCGCGGTGATGCAAGCATTTACCGAGCGCGACCCGGACGGCAACGGACGGGCGGATACCTACGGGTACGGCGCGTTTGTTGAACTTTCTGCGACAAGCGAAGGCTTGGGCGCACGGTTTGACCCGCTGTTCGGCGCATTCGGCGTTGCGGGCACCTGGAATATGACAAAGTCAGACGCGGGCCTCAATGTCCGTAAAGCGGCATACTTTGACGCGCTTTCATACGTGAAGCAGATTATCGATGCGAAAGTTATCGACCCCAACTGGTCAAGCTATGGCAAAGACGACTTCCGCGCAGCGTGGAAGCAGGGCAGGTTCGGCATTATGCGTGAACAAAACGCAGCTTATGCCGCCGAATCAAACTACGCCCCTTTTGACAAAAACTTCCCGAATGGTGAATGGATAGTGATTGACCCGCCCAAAGGGCCGAGTGGCAAATCGGCGGCCGGTGTGTATTTACAGGCATACCGGATTTATGCGATGTCCGCCAAGGCAGCCGCAGCCGGTAAAGGACCCGCAATCGCCAAACTGCTTGAATGGATGTCCTCCGATGAAGGCTACTTCCTCCTTGGCTATGGCGAGAGGGGAGTGAACTACAACCTCGACGCCAATGGGGTTCCCACCGTAGCAGGGCTCCCCGATGAATCCAAGGGCTATACCAAGCCCGATATGCAGCCCTTAACCCAGCTGCGCAACATGGTCTTCTACAATGGTGAGATAGAACTGCTCTCCCGGTATCCTACCTACAAGGCCCCCACCTCGGGCAAAACCATGAGCGCCCTTACGGTGCTGTTCGATATGCAGAAACGGCCCTGGACGGCGAACATCGGCGGGGACACCCTGCCTAACCCGAATGCGGATCTTAAACGCTTTTACGAACAGGGCGTGGTGGAATTCCTTACAGGACGGCGGACTCTGACCAAGGACGCCTGGACCGCCTGGGTTGCGGAATTTGACAAAAACGGCGGGCTGGATTGGGAAAAGGCCGGCATTGCCTCTGCGGAAGCAAACAACTATTTAAAATAAAGTATTGCCAGGGGGGCGGCTGATGCCGCCCCCATTTTTTAATCAAGATTTTGGAGAATATGCATGAAAAAAATATTTGAAACACTCATTATGGTGATGATGTTTTCGGCGGCGGCATCCCTTTTTGCCGCAGGTCAGGGGCAATCAGGCGCGGCCAATTCCAACGCCCCGGTAACCCTTGAACTCTGGTACGGCGCCACATCCAGCGAAGCCGGCCCGCCCCCTGTGGACTGGAAGGCGGTTCAGATTGTCAGGGATACGCAGAATATCAACTGGGTGTTAAGCATGCTGCCCAGCAGCACCGGCGATCGGGATACCAAGATAAACGCCGCCGCCGCGAACACCCTGCCGGACCTGTTCTCGGTCAGCCGGGAAACATTGCAGAATCTGGTTAAGACCGGGCTTGTGGCTGCGACGGACGATCTCTACGCTTCAATGCCTACATGGTACAAACAATACGGCGGCAATGACGGCAAGGAATACGTTACCATAAACGGAAAAGCATACGGGATTGCGTATATGGGCGGCGGTCAGCCAAGAAACGAAGGGATCATCATCCGGAAGGATTGGCTGGATAAGCTGGGGCTTAAAGCTCCGGTTACCACCCAGGACTATCTTGATGTGATGAAGGCCTTTACCTTTAACGATCCTGACGGAAACGGCAGAAACGATACCTATGGGTTCGGCGCTTTCCTCGAAATCAACGCCAATGAGGAAGGCCTGGGCCGCCGCTTCGATTCCTTCTTCGGCGCCTTCGGTGTGCTGGGGACATGGAATCTCTCCAGGGCAAATCCGGGCCTCAATATACGCAAAAGCGCCTACTTCGATGCCCTTTCTTATGTTAAGACCCTCGTTGATGAAAAGGTAATCGATCCCAACTGGCTGAGTTACGGCAGGGATGATTTCCGGGCGGCCTGGAAGCAGGGACGTTTCGGGATCATGCGGGAAAACCATTCCGCCTATGCCTCGGAATCAAACTACGCCCCCTTTGACAAGAATTTCCCCAACGGCAGCTGGATCGTCATTGATCCCCCCAAGGGTCCCAGGGGCGAGCTGGCGGTCGGTTCCTATACCAATTCCTTCGGCATCATTGCGGTATCCGCCAAGGCTATTAAAGAAGGGAAAGGGCCTGCCATTGCCAGACTCTTTGAATGGATGGCCACCGATGATGCTTACTATCTTCTGGGCTGGGGTGAAAAGGGGGTAAATTACAACCTGGACCCCAACGGCGTTCCTGTCGTTGATGGTCTTCCTGATCCCGAGAAGGCCTATACCAAACCGGCAATGATACCCCTTACCCAGCTCCGGGGCTATATACAGCGCAACAGTGACAACGAACTGGTCTCCCGGTATCCTACCTACAAGGCGCCCACATCGGGAAAGACCATGAGCGCCCTTACGGTTCTGCGGGATATGCAAAACCGGCCCTGGCTCAATGTTCTGGGGGTCGATACCCTGCCTGTTCCCAACTCTGATTTGAAGCGCTTCTACGAACAGAGGGTAATCGAATTCGTCACCGGACAGCGGCAGCTTACCCGGGCAAACTGGGAGGCCTGTGTCGCGGAATTTGACAATCTGGGCGGACTGGATTGGGAAAAGGCCGGTATTGCCTCTGCGGAAGCAAACGGCTATTTAAAATAAAGTATTGCCAGGGGGCGGCATTCTTAAAGCCGCCCCCTATTTTTTACACGGAAGCAAACATGATACAAACTACCGCTATTGATAAGTCAAAACCCATATCCGAACGGATGGCCCTGTCGGTGATAAAACGCTATACCCCCGATCAGGTAAAGTGGCACTACGAGCACGGCCTGGTACTTCAGAGTATTTATGCCCTTGCCAATATCGTTAATAACGCCGGCACGGATGCCGCTGAGTACCGCCGCTGGGTGAAGTCCATGTACGACACAAAAATTCAGGATGACGGCAGTATTACTACGTACCGAGGGGACGAGTTCAATCTGGATCAGATCAATCCGGGGAAGCAGCTTTTTGATCTGTACAAAGATACGGGTGAGCAGAAATACCGCACCGCAATAGAAACACTGCGGAATCAGTTGCAACATCATCCCCGCACCAAATCAGGTGGCTTCTGGCACAAGCAGATCTACCCCTGGCAGATGTGGCTTGACGGGCTCTACATGCAGGGTCCCTTTTATGCCCGCTATGCGGCGGAATTCGGCAGTACCGAAGATTTTACCGATATTGTCCATCAGTTTGTTTTAATTGAATCAAAGGCCCGGGATGAAAAAACCGGCCTCCTGTACCACGCCTGGGACGAGTCCCGTGAGCAGAAATGGGCAAATTCCGAAACCGGCTGTTCCCCCCATTTCTGGGGACGGGCATTAGGCTGGTATTGTATGGCCCTCGTTGATACTCTGGACTTTATTCCCCCCGCTTTGCAAAAAGAACGGGATGCCCTGATCGCCATTACCCGCCGCCTTATTGCGCCGCTGGAAAATTTTCAGGATAAGGAAAGCGGCCTCTGGTATCAGGTGCTTGATCAGGCAGGACGTGAGAAAAACTATTTGGAGGCTTCCGCCTCATCAATGTTTGTGTATTTCCTTTACAGGATGATCCGCAAGGGCCATGTGCAGAACAGTGATACTGCGACTGCAAAAAAAACTGCCGATGCCGGTTATGACGGCCTTATGCGCCGGTTGGTACGGGAAGATCCGGACGGTGAATTACACCTGGACGGAAATTGCAGCGTTGCCGGCCTTGGGGGCACCCCTTACCGTGACGGCTCGTATAAATATTACGTGAGCGAAGCGATCCGCACCGATGACTTTAAGGGCGTGGGGTCCTTTATTCTCGCTTCATTGGAACACGAACGCTCTTAGCGGTAGATAAAAGCTTCTTTTGGTCCCCGGATGGTAACCCCGGAAAAAGCCGGTTCCTTTGCGTTGAGAATGCGGAAACTCTTTTCCTGTACCGGGGGCAGTCCCAAAAACATGTCCGATTCATCGGGGTTTACGGGACTGCTTTCATCGGTGGAGAAATCGCAGTTACTTATGGAAAGATTTTCTATGGGCGATTCCGGGAGCCCGGCGATAAAGCCCGCAGAAGCCTTGCAGCCTGCGGCCCGGATATTGGAAATGCTGATATTTTTTATCGCCGGGGTCGTTGCGGTCACCGGCAGGCTTTCCAGGCTGAAAAAGCCATCGGCCAATTCCGCCCCGCAGCGGTAAAACATATTAATCGCCAGGGGGCAGAGGTTATCTTCCATAATCAGATTGCGAAACTTAAGATCCCTGATTTGACCGCCCCGGCCCCGCCGTGTTTTTATGCGGATGCCCCGGTCGGTTCCTTTAAACACACAGTCTTCTGCCGTGACATCAAAAATCCCCGCCGCAGTTTCACTGCCGATGACGATGCCGCCGTGGCCGTCCTGCACCGTACAGTTACGAACCGTAATATTACCGGTGGGTTTATTCACCCTGATGCCGTCTTCCCCGGACCCGGATTTAAGGCAGATACCGTCATCCCCAACCCCGATCCGGCAGCCCTCGATCAGCACATTCCGGCATGAGTCGATATCAATACCATCGGTGTTGGGCGCGTCCGCAGGATTGGTGATGGCAATGTCCCGGATCGTAAGCTTATCGCAATAGAGCGGATGCAATGTCCAGAAAGGGGAATTGTTCAGCGTAACCCCTTCGATAAGTACATCGGTACATTTATAGAACTGCACCAAAGGGGGCCGCAAAAACTGCATGCCTCGCCCGCCGCCCCCTGACGGCTGGGATGTATATTTGCCGTTCAATGCGGCAAGCTGCTTTTCCATGGGCGTTTCCGGCTCTTTCTGCCCCCGCCTGCGTTTTCCCCGCAGCATATCCCACCAGATCAAACCTGAGCCGTCAATGCGGCCCTTCCCGGTAATGCCCACATCGGTCTGTCCGCTGGAGAAGATCAGGGGATGCATGCAGTAACACTCCACCCCTTCCCAACGGGAAAATACCGGGGCGTACCGTTCCGGTTCGGGTATAAAAGAAATGACAGCACCCTCATCCAGACTCAGCATGGTGTGGGAAAACAATTCCATCGGACCGGTCCGCCAGATGCCTTTGCCCACCCGGAGGGTCCCGCCGCCTGAATCTTTTAAGCTGCCCAGTGCGGCGGCAAAGGACGCCGAATTATCTTGTTGCCCATTTCCCTCGGCGCCGAAGGAAGCAATGTCCAGTTCAATCATTATGGCATTATCATAAACCGGTTTCCGAATAAAAATTCTGCCTTGTTATTGCATTTTCCCGTTATTCAACAGAATTGGATAGTTCATGGGGAACAAGATATGATATACTATTACTATATTGAGGAATTGGGGAGCGGTATGAAAACAATTAACGAAGCGGTAAAAACCATCAAGCGGCCGGAGCGAATACTCCAATACGGGGAAGGCAATTTTCTGCGGGCCTTTGTGGACTGGCAGGTCGATATTCTGAATGAGAAGACCGGTTTCAACGGAAACGTGGTGGTGGTCCAGCCCCTGGAACGGGGTATGGCGGATGCGATCAATAACCAGCAGGGGCTCTATACCACGGTGCTCCGGGGCGTGCAGGACGGCAAGACCGTGGAGGAATTCCGAACCGTTAATTCCATCAGCCGCTGCCTTAACGTGTATGCGCAGTTTGATGAATACTTAAGGTGCGCGGAAAACCCTGACCTGCGTTTTGTTTTTTCCAACACCACCGAGGCGGGCATCGCCTACAACGCTGATGATAAACTTTCCGACAAGCCCCAGCGTTCCTTCCCCGGCAAGGTGTGTGCTTTTCTGTACCGCCGTTTTGAACATTTCCACGGCGATCCTTCAAAGTCGCTTATCTTTATCCCCTGCGAGCTTATCGACAAAAACGGCGACAAACTCCGGGAGATCGTCGAGCGCTACGCCGCCGAATGGAAGCTGGGCGCGGATTTTATCAAATGGCTTGGGGCCTGCGGGTTTTGCAACAGCCTGGTGGACCGGATTGTGCCGGGCTATCCCAAGGAAGAAGCGGAGGCGATCTGTCAGAAAATCGGCTACACCGACAATCTGCTGGACGCCGCTGAAATTTTCCTCCTCTGGGTTATTGAATCAAAAAAAGATTACAGCGCGGAACTCCCCTTTGCAAAGGCCGGTATCAATGTGATCTGGACCGATGACATGAGTTTCTACCGAACCCGGAAGGTGCGCATCCTCAACGGCGCCCACACGTCGAGCGTCATCGCAGCTTTTCTGTACGGCCTTGATACGGTGGAAGAATGCATCAAGGACAAACTCATTTACGCTCTGATGCGGAAGTGCATCTTTGATGAAATCATCCCGTCAATGGATGGGGACACCGCGGCCCTTACCCAATACGCCAATGACGTGCTGGAACGTTTTGCCAATCCCTATATCCGGCACCTGATCCTGTCCATCACCCTCAACTCGGTCTCCAAGTTTAAAACACGGGTGCTCCCCTCCATCACTTCTTATCTGAAAAAGAAAGGCGCAGTGCCCCCTGCTTTAAGTTTTTCCCTGGCGGCCCTCATCGCCTTCTACAACGGCAAGGACCTTGCCAATGGTGAACTCAAGGGCAGCCGCAAGGGTGAAGCATATCCCATCAAGGATGATGAGGATGTGCTCAAACGTTTCGCGGCCCTGTACGCCGAGGCGGGACCCGGTCCCGAGGCGGCGGCCAAGATCGTCCATACCGTACTTGGCTACGCCGATTGGTGGGGGGAGGACCTTACCGCATATCCCGAACTTGAGGCTGCGGTAAGCGGACACCTTGCGGCAATCCGCAAGTCCAGCATCGCCGCCGTGATCGGAGATGTCATCGGCAGCGCCAATGGGACCGCCCGCTGATGAGCCCCGTCAAAGAACCCCAGCCCCTGATCCGCATCAATGCGGGGGACAATGTGGCGGTCGCCCTTCGCCCCCTGCGGGCGGGGGAAAAACTGGACGCCGCTGGAATAGCCCTCGCCGTTTTAGAGGATATTCCGACGGGCCACAAGATCGCCCTGCAAAATATCGGCCCCGGCGACAGGGTGATCAAATACGGTTACCCCATCGGGGCCGCCTCCGCGCCGATCAGCGCCGGGGCCCACGTCCACACCCATAACGTGCGGACCCTCCTTTCGGAAACCCCGGTCTACCATTACAGCCCGGCCCCGGATGACGCCGGTACAAAGGCTGACGCCGGAATTGTCGATGCCATACCGGAACATCCAGCAAAGCTCCCCCCGGAGATCAGCGCGTACCGGCGCAGGGACGGGCAGATCGGTATCCGCAATGAGATATGGATCATCCCCACCGTGGGCTGCGTCAACAGTACCGCTGAGGCCCTGGCTCGCTGGGCCGATAAGGAATTCGGCCGCGGCTCCAACGGAGCCAGCGGTGCAATCGATGGGGTTTATGCCTGGACCCATCCCTACGGCTGTTCCCAGATGGGCAGCGATCACGAGGCCACCCGGACGATTCTTGCGGATCTGGCAAAGCATCCCAACGCCGCCGCCGTTCTGGTTGTTGCACTGGGCTGCGAGAACAATACTATCGATGGTTTCAAAGAGGCCCTCGGCCCCTATGCGGAAGACAGCGGCCGGATTGCTTTTATGGTAACCCAGAACTGCGATGATGAAATCGCCGAGGGGCGGCGGCTCCTTGTTGCTTTGGCGGAACAGGCGGCAAAGGCAAAGCGGGAGCCGGTCAAGGCATCGGAACTTGTCATCGGCATGAAGTGCGGCGGCTCGGACGGCCTTTCGGGGATCACCGCCAACGCTTTGGTGGGACAGGTCTGCGACAGCCTCACCGCCATGGGCGCGGGGGTAATCCTGACTGAAGTGCCGGAAATGTTCGGCGCGGAACAGATGCTCATGGATCGCTGCGAAAGCCAAGAACTTTTTGAAAAAACAGTATCGCTGGTGGAAACTTTTAAGGAATATTACCGTTCCCACAATCAGGTGGTCTATGACAACCCATCCCCGGGGAACAAGGCGGGGGGCATCACCACCCTGGAGGACAAGTCCTGCGGCTGCGTGCAGAAAAGCGGGAAGGCCCTGGTCCGCGGGGTGTACCGTTACGGCGAGCGGGTCACAGATGATACGACAACCGACGGCGCGGCCCACAGTAACGCTGCGCCCGGCGGCAGGGACGCCCCTGGTCCCAGGGGCCTGGTCCTGCTGGAAGGGCCCGGCAACGATATTGTTTCCTCCACCGCAATGACCGCGGCGGGGGCTCACCTCATCCTGTTTACCACCGGCAGGGGAACCCCGCTGGGCGCTCCGGCGCCGACCATCAAAATATCCAGTAATTCCGATCTGGCCCACAGAAAGGCAAACTGGATCGATTTTGACGCAGGCCGGCTCCTTACCGAAAACGCCGAGGATGTCCGCGTAGAAATACTGCGCCTGATTATGGATACTGTTTCCGGTAATAAAAAAACCCGGAACGAAGAAAACGGCTATCGGGAAATCGCCATCTTCAAAAACGGCGTAACACTGTAAGCATTACGGATCGGCAAACAGGACAGAGAACAGCAACAGAGTAAAACACCGGAGAAGGGTAAAAGTTTACTTAAGAAGAATTCAACCACTGACCACACGGACAAAAGAAAAGATAGTGAAGTACGAGTCCGTGTGATCCGTGAGGTCCGTGGTTAATAATCCTCTTCCCCATGGTAAATGTGGAACAACTTGTGAAACGGAGCCGCTCCCCGTGCCAGCATACGCGCAAGCGCGAGCCGCTGCCGCTGACCGCCCGACAGTCTGTCGCCTCTGCCGCCTGAGTCTGTTAAAATTCCTTTCGGCATGGATGCAACAGCCGCATCTCTTATCACCGCCGCCCGCCTGAGTCCGTTGACCTTGTCTACTTGTTTCAGCACGGCGTTTTCCGCACCTGACGTTTTTACGGCCAGGACGGTATCCGTTATGTCGCTGATGAATGAACTGGCCGTGTCATGGGCTTCGCGGTTAATCCGGCGGCGTTCTTTCATCCGCTCGGAAAGCCGCTGGACGCCGTATATGGCTATGGACATGGGGATGAAGATAAACAGGGTAAGCCGCCAGTTGATGGCCAGCAGCATTGATAAAGCGATCAGGGTATAAACCAGATACCCCGTTACCTCTGTCAGCAATTCTGCAGGAAAGGTTGCCGCCGGGATGTCGTCATCCAGCACCTCAAATAGATGTCCTGCATTCCCGGAAACACGGGTTATGTCGGGCTTGCGCAGCGCCAGCCTTGCCAGGGTGATCAATTGGACCTCACCGGAAGAAAGGCTTCCCTCTCCCAGCGCAAGATGTGTGTCAAGCCCCTTGGGGAATTTTTGAAACCACTCCTGTAAATCCAGCAAGCGGAGGGCTTCTAAAATATCCCCGTCAGAATAATGCGTGTCGAATAGTACGATGTTATCCCGCACGGTGCCGTGAATAAGCAGCACGCGCTGGGTGCAATACCCCAGGCGTTCGCGTATGTTTTCAAGGCTGATCTCGCGGCGGTAATCGTCGGTGATGAACTGCCCGACAGATGCAAGCTGAACATCCAATACGGCGTTCATGACCGCCTGTGCGAGGGTCGCCGTGAGATAGAAACGGATTTTCGTATCTTACTGATGGGGATTACATTTAGATAAAGACTCTTCTATTCATACTATAATCATTCCGCGCAAAACGTCAAGCGATTTTACGAAGTTCCGCTGAAATCCTTCAGTCCCGGCATTCTCTTACCCTACCCGCAAAACCTATAACCCGCACCCCACACCGTTTGTATGTGTACCGGATTGGACGGATCGCGCTCTATTTTTTTCCGTAAGCGGGTAATATGCTCGCGGACGGTATTAATATCGCCGTACATATCTTCACCCCAGATTTTATCGTAGAGTTTTTCTTTGCTAAAAACCATTTCAGGGTTTGAGGCAAGAAAAAAAAGTAATTCATATTCTTTGTTGGCAAGTTCTATTTCTGTTTCCGAAACAAAAACACGCCGTGTTGAGGGATTGATTACAATGTTTCCGGCGAAAATGTCGCTTAGGATAATTTCTTTTTCTGCTGCCTCTCGTTTTTCTATCGTTGTTGTCTGCCGGGCGGTTTCTGTTATTCGCTTGAAACGTGCAATATGAGATTTTATCCGTGCCACGAGCTCTGCAGGGGTAAAATTCTTTGTAATGTAATCGTCCGCACCCAGGCCAAGCCCGCGCACCTTGTCAGTCTCCTCGCCCCGGGCTGTTACCATCAAAATTGGTACATTGATTTTGTCCCGTATTGAGCGGCAAATGCCAAAGCCGTCAATGCCGGGCAGCATAATGTCAAGCAGGATAAGGTCAAAGGTATCGTGCAAGGCGCGTTCCATGCCTTTAAGCCCATCGCTTTCCCGCGCTGTTTCAAAGCCGTTGATTTCGAGAAAATCCCGCTCAAGTTCCGCAATGGTGTCATCGTCCTCAATTATAAGAATGCGCGGCTTCGCCATGAAACTGCTGTTTCCCTGCTCATTTGCCATTGTGTTCATCCGCAAACCGAAGGTTTGATGCCGCAAGCGCTAACTGATTTGCCAAAGGCAAATTAATCACTATCGCAAGCCCGCCGGCTTCCGGTAATTCGGCGCGAATCGAGCCGCCCATTTTGGCGATAATTTTTGTGCTGATGGCAAGCCCCAGCCCTGAACCGGTGCGCTCGCCGGGACGAGCGGCATTATTCCGGGAAGGATCGGCGCGGTAAAACACATCAAACAGTTTTTCAAGGCTTTCAGGCGGTACGCCGGGGCCGTTGTCGGTAAAGGTTATTTCTGCTCTCTTTTCAATACCGTTTGTTCTTGTAACGCTAATGTTCATCTGTCCTTTTTCCGTTGTTTTATATTTCGCGGCATTCTCAAAAATATTGATAATCACCCGGTGGAACAATAAGGGGTCTATGCTGATGTGAATATCCTCCGGCAATTCCTGTACGGTAAGCGCAAGCCCGCGCCGTTCATATTCACCTGATAGTTCCGCAATGCAATCTTCTATCATCGCACCACAATTCACTACCTGTGTTTCCGTTGTGAATTCCTCCATATCCAGTTTTGAAAATAAAAACAGTTGATCGATGATGTGTTCCAGGTCGGCGGTTTTATTTTTAATAATGCCAAGATATTTTTCACGCTGTTCGCTTGTCGCGGCAACGCCGGATTTAATGCCGTCAACACTCATTTTGATTGAAATAAGCGGCGAGCGTAAATCGTGGGAAATACCGGCTATCAATTCTTTCCGGCTGTTTTCATTTTTTTCAAGGCGCGCCGCCATTTCGTTGAAGGTATCACAGACCGGGCGGAATTCGTCGTCGTCGCTGTAGTGAAGCCGGAAAGACAGGTCGTTTTCACTGAATTGCCGTGCGCCTGTGGCGAGGGTATCAAGGGGCTTCATAATGCGTTTTATGATGTTCCGTGTTAAAAGCTGATTTACCGTGAGTGTCAGGATAATAACTATTGCCATTGTGATACCCGTAAAAACAATGCCCAACCCCGATGAATGCCAGTTTTCCAGAAAATCTATTTTTTCGGCAGTTCCGCTGTCAAAACTAACCCCGTTTAAAACAAGCACCGTTCCGCTGACGCCCACAATCAAAGCACCAAACAATAAAACCGGCAGCACAATCATGAGAATATTCGAGATAAAAACTCTGCGTTTAAGGGTCATTCGGTCTCCTTGTGTTTTTGTTCAGGGATATTGGTAACCATACCATTTTTTCCTTCTGTCCGGCTACCATCTTTCAAGCTTTCATAAAACTCGAATCCGTAATCAACCGAAGCCAGGTCCAGCAAAAAAAGAGAAGTATCAAATGGGTTATATTGCTCTTTGTTTTTACCCATTAAATAGCTCTCCTTTTATAACAGGGAAAAGCGGTTCCAGGACAGAGTATCCCGGAACCGCTTTACGCCTATTGTGCAGTTTGTTCACGCGGGGGTTTTCCTACCTGCGGTAATCCGGAAAGTGAATTCTTTCCCAGGTGCGGCAAATTGGGGCGCCGAATTTCCCGCTTTGGAGAATAGATGTTCAAGCCGAAAGTGATGTAGGGGTTGACGCTCAGCGTCGAATAGCCTTTCTGGTTCCAGTCTCTGCTCCAGTCCCCGCTATTCGATGTTTCGTGTGCGACACTGCCTCCTAAAAACGACCACATGACATTCGCGCAGCCCTTGATAAAGAATTTGTCGCCAAGGTCAAACTTTAATCCGGCATCCGCGCCGACACCAAAGTTAAACATTGTCCTGAAATAATCATCGCCGTTTTCCTCATACCGCGCGAACAATCCGCTTCCGCCAATCCCAATGCCGGTTTGCAGCGATACATTGTCCGTGAAGCGGATACGGAAAGCCGGGCCAAAGATCCCTTCCCATTGAAAGTCGTGGAGGGACTTGTCCCCATCATCTCCTACCACCGGAAACGCAAACGAGCCGTGATAAAAAATTCCAAGGTTTTTGTGGTTCCAAAAAGAATAACCCTCAAAAGCCATACCCGGCGATCCGAAATAGCTGTCGTCATTATCGGGATCAAACTCAAAGGTGTTACCGAATACGAAACCGGCTGACAGGCTGGTTTCGTTTGCGGGAAGCACAAAAGGGGCCGCTCCCTGCGCTGCTTCCTGCGCCGTTACAAAGGACAGGGTAAAAATGAGCAAGAGCGATACAAATGCGATTCGTTTCATAAGAAACTCCTCTAAAAAAAGTTTTTACAACCATACGGCGTAAAACCAATAAGGAATGTTTTTATTAGAGTTGTTCAATAACTTCAGTTATTGAACAACTTCCGCTAAAAAATGCAAAATGCGGAGCATTTTGCAAGACTTGTTTAAGAACCAACCGGGTTCTTAAACAAGTCCATTCTTTATTGATATTGAAAATATACCCGCCAGGTGTAAACTGCTTATCAACAAAACATCAATTTTTTATCAACTTTTCAGGATTTTGGCTTTTCCATACAAGTCATAAAAACAACCCGCCTGTACATTAAAAGTGATGGCCGAGACCGATGTATATTTCACGGTTTATTCCCGCTGGAAGTTTCCCTGTACTGAATGTCTCACGCAGATTCCACGCGATACTCCCCCTCAAAAAAATACTGCGCCAGGCAAAGGGGAATACGAGTACTTCTATGCCCCCGGTTACCAGAAAATCATCAAAATTAAACTTGAGTTCTTTAAGCGGTGCGCCATCAGAATCAAGCATTGTCCCTTTGACAAAGGCCATATCAATTACCGGTGAAATATGGAATTCAAAATCAAAATAGCGAAGACTTTCTTTATGCGCCCACGCGGAAGGCATAAACTTGAATACGCTGAAGGGAAAATCAAAATTAAACGAAAGCATTTGGTCGGCGTTTATCGAACGGTCAAGTATCCCGCGCAGCATATTACCCGCCTCGGCGCGGTCCCGGTCATGGTAGTGTTCAGTGTCGTTAAACCACGCTTTATAGCGGATCCGGGCGGATGCGGCAAAAAAGCTCGTGAATTGTTTATGTGCCATACCGAGCACTGATAGCGAATTATTCCATTCGTTAAACCAGGTATTATACTCAGTCGATGAAGCGAGTGCGGCTGCATAGCCGGAGCGAAAATTGGTTTTTTCTACCCAGTTTATGTTATTAACACCGATTTCGTTTCCAAGCGCCAGTACCGGCCCCTGCCTCCATCCCAGGTCATTACCGCCTAGCCGGTAGTTGATTATGCTTGACAGTTCGCTGGTAAAAAAAAGCTCCCCGCCCTGCGGCACACCTAAGGGAAGCGGGATACGCCAGCGTGCAAAGGGTTTTGAATACATATAGCTTATGTCTTCAAAAATTTCGGGATTTTTCTTCTCAAATAAAAAGTATTCCTCCCGTAGGACAACGCCTTCGTCAAAACCCAGGGTAAACATGGTGTTTTTGAAGGGAAGGTCAACGGAAATCCCGGTGACATTTCCAAAGGCAAGAGGTTCATCCACAACATACGCAAGAGCGAGGGCAACCTTGAATTTCCAGTCAAGCTCAAGGGCGCGAAAGGGCAATTCGGTTTCCGCGGAGAGCGCATATTTCCCCTTTGAGGAATCGTCTAAATGAAAGTCGTCAAGGGAATAACCGAAATCTATTTTGAGCGGCATCAAGGTACCCAGAAAATTATAATCCCGAAGTTTCAGCGCGGGCTCAAAGCCGGCGTTGGAACTGTACTTGGGTTCCGGGAGGATGACAAAGTTTCGCGTGTCAACCACACTGACGGCTAAATTAACGCCATACCGCCCGTCCTCTTCTGCGGTCGTATAGGTGATGGTAACTTCCGCAAGCGCCCGGTTGTTCAATAATGTTTGCCGTTTCCGCTCGATATACCCGGCAAGCGCCTCACCGCCGTGTATTTCTTCGCCGATAACAAAACCGGCGGCGCGCAGTATGGCGGAGGGCTGTGTGCGCCCTTCAACGGCAACATCAATGTTTTTGATATAGTAGAGTATATCTTCATGATCTTCCGCATATACCGATGTCATTACAACTAAAAAGAAGGCAGAGAGCAAAAAAACACGCAGAATTTTCTTGTACAACATTGCAAGAGGATACTATGCAAATGTAAACTGTTTGTCAACAAAACATTAATTTTTTATAAACTTTTCCAGGATCAAGGACGGATGGTCCGGTTGAACATGACAAAATAACCCATTGCCATGCTCAACCGGCGACTGACTGATTTTACGGTTAGAGTAACCGCTCTATCGCAGCAGCCAAATCTTCAGGTTTTGTTGTGGGTGAAAACCATGTTTCCACTTTTCCGTCACGATTTACCAGGAATTTTGAAAAATTCCATTTGATGTCTTTGGCTCCGATGAAGGGGGAAATGTTCTTTATTCGTTCAATAAGAGCGGCCGCCCCTTCATCGGCAGTTTCAGTAACCTGCTCTTTAAGATACACAAAAAGCGGCGCGGCATTGTCACCATTCACGTCAATTTTGGCAAACTGGGGAAAGGTAACATGATACTGCGTCTTGCGAAATTCACAAATCTCTTCTGCGCTGCCTGGGGCTTGTCCGGCAAATTGATTACAGGGAAAGTCCAGAATTTCCAATCCTTTACCCTGATAGGTATCATACAAGGCTTGCAAACCGGTATATTGCGGAGTCAATCCGCACTTGGTGGCGGTATTGACAATCAAAATCACTTTGCCTTTATAGTCGGCAAGTGACACAGGCTTTCCTTCACGGTTTGTAACCGTAAAATCATATAAATTCATACGTGTACTCCTTCGCTCTTTTCAAGCCTCTCAATACTATCACGTATGTCTTGCATTTTCAAGTCAAGCCATACGTTTCGGGGTAACTATTTAATAAACCCTATCTTGATTATTGAAAATACGGATTGTGCGTATTGCGTTTGTTGGCAATAGTACGAGCGGATCATACTTAAGCCCTATAACATCGCATACCCGATATATAAAACTGACACAATCATTTGCGGGGATACTAAAAGGGGGAGGCGTATTTTCCCATTCGGTTAGCAGTTCCAAAATCTTGTTTCGTGTATTTTCACTGACGAGAAAATCTGCATGCACTTGATTCAGCGGATACTCGGTGTTATATTTTAGTTGCCCCTGTTTTGATATTAATTTTCCCGGTATGTTTGGATAAAATCCATATACACCTGGACCACCAATAGACAGGGAAGCGTGTCCGGCTATTGATCTTGTTTCTCCAAGCGAAGTTCCCGGGCCGTATGCCAAAAAAGATATTTTATAAGTTTGTTCTGACTGTTCTGAATTGTCATCGTTCTGAAGCAATAACGGAGAACTTGCACAGGATACCCAGAATACCATCGGACAAAAAATCAAAAAGAAAATAACAGCTTTTTTCATTTGGGACTCCTTATTGAAAGGTTAATCCACAAATGTAAACTTTTTATCAACAAAACATCAATTTTTTATCAACATCACCAAAATCAAGCGTTAATCCTTTGAACAGGGTCAGATTGCCGGGAGAAACAAAACGACAGGATGCCGCCTCCCAAAAAGCAAACAATAGCGGCGGCGATTATTGGAAAATTGGCGCTTTCGCCCCGGGGAAAGATCACGAAAACTGAACCGGCAATTAAACCCAGAATTGAGGCATAGGTTTCCCGGGGAAAGCGCTTCATGAGGAAGCGTACCAGCGCCGCCCCGCAGAAAAGCCCGATGGCTATGCCGATTGCAACAGGGGCCAGTACCAGGAAGGGCAGTCTGAGCCGGGCCAGGAATTCCCCCGCCCCGGAATAAGCGCCGCTCTTGAGGAGAATGCCCGTAACCGTTGACACCGCCGTAAGTATGCCCTGATAGGCGCCCAATGCAAGGAGCAAAAAGGAACCCGATATGCCGGGGATGATCATGGCAACGGCCGCAACAGCTCCGGCGAGGATCAGGAATAAAAACAGCGCCGGGGAAACCTGGGTAAAGGCCGCCCCGGTTTCTTCGGGCCTGACAAGGGCCATGAAAATCATGAGGCAAAAGCTTATGATCGCGGCAATGCAAACAGAAGTTTTTGGTTTTGTTGAGACCGGCGGCTCAAAAGTTTTGCGGTATATCAAGGGAAGGCTTCCCACGATAATTCCGATAAAAAAACAGCGGGTCGGCGCGGGGTGCGCCGTAAAAAGCCAGGAAACCAGTTTGGCGAAACATACTATCCCCGCCACGACGCCCGCGCCCAGGGGCAGCCAGAATTTCCATTGGGAAATAATTTTTTTGACATTAGGAGTAATAACGGCGATGAGCCTGTCATAGACATTAAAGGATACCGCCAGGGTTCCGCCTGACACGCCGGGAATAACATTGGCGATACCTATGACAATCCCGATGCCCAAAAGCTTTATTGTTTCAATCATGGTTATGTATGATAAAATACCTCTCTAAATATTTTGGGTAGAAATTATAAACAATTGAGCCAGTTCCAAAATAGAAATTAATTAACCACGAACCACACGAACCACACCAAAAAGATCATTTAGTTCGTGTTTTTTGTGTGGTTCGTGGTTAAATTCTTAATTTTGGAACCGGCTCAGTTTATATTGTTTTTGCCCCTATGCCTGGACATTCACGGTCTGACCAAGCAAAGGGTCCTGAATTTGAGTAGCCGCAGCGGGTTGCCGCCCAATCTCGCCCGGTTTTTGCGTTTCGGCGCGTTCCTGTGCAACGGTCTCTGTTTTTTCCTCGGCGGCGCTGCCCTCAATCGCTTGACTTGTGTTTTGGTGGTTTACCGCGATTGGCGGATTTACCGAAGCCGGTAAATGGTTCTGAATGGTCATAATGATTCTCCTTTTCAAATTGGCTAAATGAACACTGTCTTTAGTATTGTATGCTTATGCTATATTAGCAATAGAATAAGTATAAAATATTTCTAAACAATTTCTAAATTCCGTCAAAAACCGTTTCACTTAAGCCAGTTCCAAAATTAAGAATTTAACCACTTTTCCACCCAAAGAGTGGAAAAGTCGACCACACAGACCCACACGGACGGAAGAAAAGATAGGGAAGTACGAGTCCGTCTTTGTCCGTGCTGTCAGTGTGGTCTGTGGTTAATTAATTTCTATTTTGGAACTAGCTCACTTATTAAACCGGTATCCCGCGCCCCCGTTATACGAAATTTGAAATGCCCCAAATATATTGAAAAAAGAATTATAAAGAAGCAA
>BOAU01000002.1 GCA_026002025.1 Spirochaetia bacterium
TCTGCTTAAAACATTCCAGCTTGGGAAAAAATACAGCCTCAGACTCAAACGCCGCATATTGAGCTGGGGGTTTGAGCAGCATCTTGAAGCCGTCCTCGCGCTCTGATGCTTCATGCGTTTGTCGTGATGAAGATAGTCGTGGCAGATGTGTGTCAGCCAGACTTTTTCAGCCCCGACTTCCCCGGCGGCGTTTAGGGCCTGTTCAAAGGAAAAATGGGTTTCATGGGGCCGTGTCCGCAGCGCCCCGATGATCAAAACCGTTGGTTTGCCGATGATTTTCCGGGAAGCGGCGGGGATTTCGCTGATGTCGGTGAGGTAAACCGCGAAGATCTTGCTTACACAAGGGAGAGGCGCCTTTTTTGCCGCTTCATCCGGTGGCCTTTCTTCAATTTTCCAGCCTAAAATGTCCAGCATCCCGTGTTTTATCGGTATTGGGGTAAAGATCAGGCCCCCAAGAGCCACCGGGCCTGAGACAGCGATGGGGATGATCCGGGGCTTTCCGCCCCCGCGCTGGGTTTCTTTGAATACATAGGAAAACCGTTCCTTCATTTCGCCGATGGTTTCATCGTTTCCGTAAACCGGAAGGGGCGTTTCCCGGCTCAGGGGGCGCACATCATCCAGGCCGTGGACATGATCCGCATGGGCATGGGTCAGGAAGATCCCGTCCAGCTTCTTAATCCCCGCCCGTATTGCCTGAAGGCGGAATTCCGGCCCGGTGTCGATAATGGCCCGTTCGCCCCGGTCCCCTTCAATATAGAGGGATGCCCGCATCCGTTTGTCCCGGGAATCCTCGGAATGGCAGACCGGACAATCGCAGCCCACTACAGGAACGCCGTGGGAAGTACCGGAACCAAGGATGTCAGCTTCATTGAAAACAGTATGACGGAAAGCGCCGGAAAATTTAAGCTCAGGGACAGAGCTCAGACTTTTCAAGCTCTGTCCCCACGAAAACCTTGAAGCTCTGTCCCCGTTGCGGGGCCGTCTGTTTAGGACTATGCTTTTCCCATGGCAGACCCTGAACTGGTCCGGGTAATGGACTATATCCTGAACCGCTGCGATGAGGCGGCCATAGAGGCGGTGGCCGCTGCGGTGGTCAGGCGGCGGCGGGAGCTTACCATGTTCGGTGGAAAGCGGAACCTGCCGGACCCCAAAAAATGGGCGGAAGAGATGACCTCCCATCTCAATATTGAAGGTACGATCGAGGGCCTCAAGCAAAGTGTCCTCGATTACGCAGTACGGATCATCAAACAGGAAGCCCCGGAACTAAACGACGATCAAATTAAGCAGCTTACCGATGCCTGGATACCGGACCCCAATGTCGGCGGCCGGGAAGATAAACTCCCGGCGGATCTTCTTTCCGCAATGGTTGAACAGTTTATCGCCTATTCATCGGGAACCATGGACGCGGCCGAGGAGAAGGGCCTGCGGAAAGAGCTGGGGGCCTGGCCGGAGCGGTACTGGAAGGCCTTCCCCCAGGTCATCCGCCTGCTCATTACCGGCTATTTAAAGAATGAAATAAGCGAAGGGGAATTCCGGTCCAAACTGGATACCGCTTTGACCCTGCAAGCTTAGATTTTGTTCTTGGTTCTGCCCAATTTACTTGCCGTTCTGCCCAAAATAGTGGTATAATTAGGCAGAACCAGGAAAAATCAGGCAGAACCAGATGAGAAACTTTGACTATTCAGACTTACCTTCCTCCCTTGCCTGCAATGAGATCATGAATCTCCTTGCCGCTGTTCATGAGTACAAGGGGAAGCAGGAGCTATTTGTGGAGGCAAGGGCAGATGTACTGGTAACTCTGCTGGAAATCGCCCGGATACAGAGTACCGGCGCGTCGAACCGGATCGAGGGGATCAATACATCAGACGAGCGGCTTGCCGCCCTGGTTGCCATGAAGACGGAGCCCCGGAACCGTTCTGAGGAGGAGATCGCCGGCTACCGGGAAGTGCTGGCCCTGATCCACGAAAGTTACGATCATATCCCCCTGCGGCCCAATATCATCCTCCAACTGCACCGGGACCTCTATCAGTTTAACCCTTCCATGTTGGGGGGAAAATACAAGGCGGCGGACAATGTCATCGCCGAGGTCAGCGCCGATGGCCGGGAACGGGTGCGTTTTAAGCCGTTATCGGCTGTTGAGACCCCCATTGCCATTGAAGAACTCTGCGCCGCCTTCAACGGGGCGCTGAATGCGGGGAAAATCGATCCCCTGCTGCTCATCCCCCGGTTTATCCTGGACTTCCTCTGCATCCACCCCTTTGCGGACGGCAACGGCAGGATGAGCCGCCTTCTCTGCCTGCTGCTACTCTACCGTTCGGGGTACCTGGTGGGAAAGTACATCAGCCTGGAAACGATTATCGAACAGACCAAGGAAACCTACTACGAAGCACTGGAAATTGGTTCCACCGGCTGGCACGAGGGGGAAAACGACTGCCTGCCCTTTGTGCGGCATTTTCTGGAAGTGTTATTAAAGGCCTACAGGGAATTTTCCTTTAGGGTGGGCTTAACCTTTAATCGCAGCCTTTCAAAGCCGGATCGGGTCCGGGTCCTCTTTGAAAGCACCCTTGGACAGCTTTCAAAAAAGGACATTCTGGACCGTTTCCCCGATATTAGCACATCCACGGTGGAGGCCAGCCTTTCCACGCTCCTGAAAGAAGGGTTTATTGCCAAAATCGGAGCAGGGAAAAAGACAAAATACATAAAAGTTAGTAATTAACGCTCATCATTTGCCGTAAAGCTGGTAATTGGGATTAATTCCCCACCCGTATCGAGTTGAACCAGGCCTCATTGTAGAGGTCCAGGGCCTCGCCGAGATCATCCTTGAGGGTTGTCCGGGCCAGTTCCTCGGTGGTGTACCAGGCGGGACCTTTTTTGAGGGCACGGGCGGGAATGTTCGTCGTGGAGGGGAAGCCGAAGTAGTCGGTGAACTCGGCGTAGATCTCGGGCCGGTGGATAAAGTCGATGAATTTGTGGGCCAAATCGATGTGCTTCGAGCCCTTGAGGATGCACATGCTGTCGATGTAGGCGGGGCCGCCCTCGGGGGGGATAAAGAAGACCGTGTCCTTCATAAGCTGCTCGTTGTCGGCGATTTCTTCGTAGACCACTTCCGCATAGCCCTGGACCACCCAGAAGTCCCCGTCCGCATAACCCTTGCCGAAGGCTTCGGCGTCGAATTTGACCAGGTTCGGCTTCCAGGAGTTGTTGACCAGATTTTTGGCCTCTTCAATCTCTGCGGGGTTTTTGGTGTTTACACTGTAGCCCAGATAAGTGAGGGCGTCCCCCAGGACTTCCCGCATATCATCCAGCATGGTCATCCGGTCCTTGAGGTCGCTGCGGCCGAAGATGGACCAGCTCCGCTCAAAATTGGGCACCCGTGCCGTATTCACCGCGATTCCGGCGGCGCCGAAGTAGTAGGGCACGGAATATTCCATATTGGAGTCATAGGCGGCTTTCTGGAGCACCGCAGGATCGATGTTGCTAAGATTTGGAACTTTGGATTTGTCGATTTTTTCCAGCATGTTCTGGTGAATCATGATGGAAGTGTAATCCCCGGAGGGGAAAACGATGTCGTAGCCAGCCCCGCCGGCCTTAAGCTTGGCGTACATGTCCTCGTTGGAGGCAAATTCATCGTAAATCACCGTGACCCCGTATTCTTTTTCAAACTTTTCAATCACCGAGTCCGGAGTGTAATAGGTCCAGTTGTAAATGTAGAGCTTGTTCGGGTCAGTTTTTCCGCCGCAGCCCAACAGGATGAGTACGCACAGGGCGGACAGCCACAGCCCCAATCCCCATTTAGACACTTTTTTCATTTTTTCCTCCTCGAAACTATGTTGGAAGTTCCGTAATGCAGCATGATGTTATATAAACTATAGGCTATTTCGCCGCAATGTACTTTAGGAAGTTTCGCAGCAGATAGGTCAGAAGCACTGTGCCCAGGATCATCACCACCGAAAGGGCGTTGATCACCGGGGATACCCCGAAACGGATGGCCGAGTAGATGTACAGGGGCAGGGTCGATGAACCGGGGCCCGAGACAAAGTAGGTGATGACGAAATCCTCAAGGCTTATGGTGATGGCGGTGAGGAAGCCGGAGACGATACCGGGCATACAGATGGGCACCGTCACCTTGAGTAATGTCTGGGCCTCGTTGGCCCCGAGGTCGTGGGCGGCCTCGATGATGGAAAAATCAAATTCGTCCAGCCGGGCCATGACCATGAGGAACACGAAGGGCAAGTTAAAGGTGGTATGGGCGATAAAGATCGTCATAAGCCCCAGCTTGATCCCGATCCCGGCAAAGAAGATCGAAAGGGACACGCCGATGATGATCTCCGGGAGGATCATGGGGAGGAAGGAGATGGTCTGCACGTAGTTCCGCATCTTGAAGCGGTACCAGTTCACCCCAATGGCCCCGAAGGTCCCCAGCACCGTGGCGGTGGCGGCGGAGGTGACGGCGATAAGGATGCTATTGCGGAAGGCCCGCCAGAGGTCCCGTGAATGGAAAAAGAGCTCTTCGTACCAGACAAAGGAGAAGCCCGTCCAGCCCATGCCCTTGGATGCGTTAAAGGAATAGAGTACCAGCACAAAAAGTGGCAGAAAGAGGAACACTATGGTGGCGATAAAGACGGTCTGGGAGAACGAAAACTGCCGTTTGCGGTAGGCCCGCCTGGCATGACGGGCAGCTTCCCCCTGGGCATGGGGGCCTATTTTCAGGGAAGTGATGGTGTTATTGACTGCGTCTTTAATGTTCATTTGGCGGCCCTCTTTACATCAATAGTCCGGGATGCATCTTTTTTCTGGAGATTCATCATCACCATGACCCCAATGGTGGTTACCAGGGTCAGGACCATGGAGATTGCCGAGGCCAGGGGCCAGTTTCGGGATTTGGTAAGCTGGTCTGCGATGATGTTCCCCAGCATGTAGGAATCCTTGCCCCCGACAAGCAGGGGCACCGCGTAGGCCCCGAATATGGGGATAAAGGTGAAGAGTACCGCCGTATACACACCGCTGCGGATATTGGGCAGCAATACATGGATCATGGAGCCGAACTTGGTGGCCCCCAGGTCACGGGCCGCTTCCAGCAGGGAAAAATCGAATTTGTCGATGGTGGAAAAGAGGGGGAGGATGGCGTAGGGCAGGTACATGTAGACCAGGACCAGGACCACCACCTTCTGGTTGTAGAGAAAGTGGATATAGTCGCTGATAAGCCCGGCCCGGAGCAGAAATTCGTTGAGGAAGCCTGAGTTTCCCAGAATATTCATCCACGCAAAGACCCGGATCAGGAAGTTGGTCCAGAAGGGGATAATGATCAGCAGCAATAGGAAGGTCTGGTTCCGGCTTTTCGCCATATAGTAGCCGCAGGGGAGGGCGATCAGGATGGTGATGATGGTTGCCGCGATGGATGTAAGGATCGTCCTGCCGGTGATCAGGAGGAAATTGGGGTTCGAGAGGCTTTTGTAGGCCTCCAGGGAAAATTGCCATTCCACCCCGCCGTAGAGCCCTTTTTTGAGGAAGCTGTACAGTACAATGATGAGCAGGGGCGCCAGGAGGAAGATCGTGAACCACACCGCCATGGGGGACGAATAGAAGGGGCCGTAGTTCCGCTTAATGACGGCGATATTCCTGACAGCGGATTTTTTAGCGGCCCCCCCAGGTTCGCTTTTGGCGGCGCTCATTCTTTGACACCCACAATATAGCCGTCGTTGGCGCTCCAGGAAAGGTAGACCTCGTCCTTCCAGACAATATCCGGCCCTTCATCGGAATAGTTTGCGTGCTGCTTGATAACCCGGATAAGCACCTTTTGGTCCGTATTTTTGTCGGAAGCGGCCTGGGCTATCTTGATGTAGAACTTGGTCTGGAACCCCGAATAGATGGGCTCGTCCACCGTGCCCTGGAAAAAGTTGATATCCGCCCGCTTGGTGACGGGCTTTTCCTTGGAAATGACGATCTTTTCAGGCCGTATGGTAAAGACCACTTTCTGGCCGGCTTCCACCTCGTCCACGGTGGTGACCTTGATGCGGCCGAGTTCGGGGATATCCAGTTCCGCCATGTATTCGGTGCTGTCCGAAGGGGTAATGGCGGGGAGCAGGGGCTGATCGAGTTTATCCACCCTGGCAACGATCGCTTCAAAGAGGTTGATCTCCCCGATGAACCGGGCCACAAAGTCCGTGGCGGGACTTTCGTAAATCTCGTGGGGGGTACCGACTTGTAAAACATTCCCCTGGTTCATCACGGCAATACGGTCGGAGACCGAAAGGGCCTCCTGCTGGTCATGGGTCACGTAGATAAAGGTGATGCCGATCTTGTCGTGGATCTGGTCCAGTTCAATAAGCATGTGCTGGCGGAGCTTGGCGTCCAGTGCGGAAAGTGGCTCGTCAAGCAGGAGCACCCGGGGCTCATTGATCAGGGCCCGGGCAATGGCCACCCGCTGTTTCTGTCCCCCGGAAAGCTGGTTCGGCTTCTTGTGGGCATGGCCTTCAAGCTGTACCAATTTAAGGTACTCGTTCACCTTGGGGGCAATTTCAGCCTTGGGGTGGCGTTTGATCCGCAGGGGGAAGGCGACGTTTTCGAAGACCGTCAAATGGGGGAAAAGGGCGTAGTTCTGAAAAACCGTGTTGGCCTGCCGCCGGTTGGGGGGCAGGGGAAGCACATCAACGCCGTCAAAGGTGACCACCCCGTAGTCCGGGCTTTCAAAGCCTGCGATGATCCGCAGAAGGGTGGTTTTGCCGCATCCTGAGGGGCCCAAAAGGGAGAAAAATTCGCCCTTTTTTATTCCAAGGCTTACCTCGTTTAAGACCTTAAAGTCACCGAAGGATTTGGATACATCCTCGACAACCACATCGCTTCCTTTCAATCCGGTTCTCACAACCTCTCTTCAAATACAGCTCGCCGTGCATAAAGCCGGTATTTTCATTATTTAAGTCTAAAAGGAACAATGCGGATTTTAGGAATTAAAGTCAATCAGTTTTGAGAAAAAAGAGTAAAAATTTTACCTGCCTGTGTTTAGCGTGCGTTCATCACTCAATAACCCGGATGGTGTTTTCCTTCCGGGGCGGCGGGACCGAGGGTTTGGCGATGTAACCGATTGCCGCAGAGGAGCATATGGTGTGCTCCCGGGGAATTCCCAGGGTAAAGAGAAAGTCCCGGACCCCCGGATCGTTCCGCAGCCAGTGGGGGGAATTGATGTAGCAGCTTCCCAGCCCCAGGCTTTCCGCCCCCAGGAAGATGTTTTCCAGGGCCAGGGAACAGTCCGCCATGGCGTTCTCGTAGTTTGGCTTGTTGGAGGCGATGATCAGGGCCGGGGCGTGGTTGCAGAAATGAAAATCCTCATTTTGGGCGGCCTTTTTGGCCCCGTGCTTGCCGGGATAATCATCATCGGGGGTCCAGACCAGGAAACCCTGGCGCAGTAACCCGTTGAGCTTTGTAATGATCTCCCGGTTCAGGATGGCGGTAAAAAGCCAGCTCTGGTTATTACCGCCGCTGGGAGCCCAAACGGCGGCATCCAGCAGTTTATCTATATCCTGCCGGGGCACCGGCTTATCCTGAAAGGACCGGGTAGACCTGCGGGAATGGATCAGGGCGAAAATATCATCTGACATGGGAATCCTCCTTTGGGAAAACTTAAAAAATTTCCGGGGATTTCAGAACCCCCTGGGGCCAGAACCGGTACTCGTAGGTCCAGGCGGGACCATCGGTGCGCCATGAATTGGGGCCCCACCAGTAACCGGCATGATCCTGGTTATTATGGAGTTGTCCAAAGGTATTGATTCGGCAGCCAAAATAGAGGAGCTCAATTTTATGCAAACCATCGGCAAGCCCCTTTACGGTGAGCCGGTAGGGAGAATAGGCGATAACCCCCTGATCCGCGCCGCAATCCATACCCTTTGCGCCGTCAAGCTTTACCCGCAGCAACTGGCCCCGGTAACTGGTCGCCACAATGGTGAGTTCCTTGTTCCGGCTCTCCGCTTCCAGGTGGTAGCTGAGGTTGCCGCCGTAGAAGGGGAGCCCCTGGCGGGTAATGTCCCCAAAGGCCAGGGATCGGACCGGTTCGCAGAGGGTACAGCGGATTCCCGTAACCTTTACCCCGAAATCACCCAGAAGATAGGCGGCTTCCACATTGGTTTTGCGGCCGTAGGGGAAACTGAGTTCCAGGACATTGAGGCCCGGCTTTACCGAAGGCAGTTTGAGTTTGTCGATACAGCGATCCACGTACCAGCCTTCCGGGGAAGCCGCCGGGGTTCCGTTGAGGTTTACCGTGGCATTGGCGGCGTCTTCCAGGGCAAGCTCTGTCCCCGCAATTGCCAGCTCACTTTCAAAGGTGTAACGCAGATGCAGGGTATGGGGGGTACTCAGATCATTTTCAACCCAGGGCTGGGCAAAGGCCTCCCCCCGGCTGGGCCAGCCCAGCTCTTCCCGCAGAACACTGTCCAGCCGGAGGATCTCCTCTGCGGGGCGCAGGGGGCTCTGGTCCAGGGCGTATTCGGCAAAATCCAAAAGCAGCACATTGGGTTCATGGAGGGTGATTGGCACGGGTCTAAGGAAGCGGGTACAGTGCGCCGCTTGCATCGGGGCGCTTTTGTTGCCAATATCCGTCAGGGCATTGGCGGACCGGGCGGCGGGGACGGCCTTGTCCGGGGCCACAACCTTTTCAAGTTTTACCAGTAAACTGTCATGCTCATAAAGGGGAATGGAGAAAACAGTCCAGCCGTCCTGGATCGCCGCCGGCAGAGGGCCGGTACTGCCTTTTATCGTATCGTAGAAGATGACCTGCCATTCTCCCCGGATATTTATTTGGTAGAGATCCCCCTGAGGTATGTCTGGGTTGACCGGGTTATCCGCATGGGCAAGGAAAAGCCAGCGCCCTGAACCGGAACCTTCTTCTTCCCGCATTTGATAAATGAAGCCGGAGGTTTCCGCCCCGGTGCTGTCCCGGACAAGGATGTCGCGGTCAGCGGCAAGGGCTTCCAGGATGGGGAGCCGTTCAAAGCCGATGTGCTCGCTCCGTTCCCAGAGCTTTAACCCGCCGTCATTACGGTAGGCGTCGATGTAGGCGGGGGGCGGCCCCAGGAAGATCAGCCTGCCCCCGGCATTGCGGAAGGCTTCCAGCCGGTCCATGGTGGTTTTCCGTATGGTTTCCATGGCCGGGACAATGATGGTTTGGTAACGCATCCTGCCCACCGGGAAAGTGCTGCCGATAGCGGAAGGATCGCAGAGACCCGGCAGGGTGGATTCGCAGATGTAGTCAAAATCGATAAGACCCCGCAAAAGCCAGTCGCAGAGGTTCTGGAAACGCTGATCCTGTTCCTCCCGGATGGCCAGGGTATTTTCCCGTGGGCCCCAGTGGAGCCAGTAACTTTCGATGGGGTGGATGATCCCGACATTTGCCGTTGCATGGCCGCGGGTGAGGGCCGAGGCAAGCCGGGCAAAATGATCCTCCATATAGGGGTATTCCTGATACCAGGGGGCCTGATAGTTAAAAGTACCGGGATAATCCCGTTTGGCTTCGCCGTTCATGGAGACCCAGGAAAGATGTGGCACCCGGACCGTAATCCCCAAAGCGGCCTGCCAGTCCCCTTGGAGCTTATGGCCCCGGAAATCAAAGTCCCAGTTGGTAACCCCGTACAGTTCCGAGAGGACACCCGGATAGCCGTACTGCCGGGCCGCGGACTGGGCCTGCTTGGCGGTGGTGAATTCCCGCCGGTCGCAGAGCATGTCGATCCCCGGCAGCTGGAAACTGCGGTAGGAGCGCATGGCCTCTCCCAGGGCATGGGTCTGGCTTTCCAGGGTCGGCTCCTCCATCATGTGGCCGGTGAGCATGAGCCCGTGGGCTGCGCACCAGGCCCCGCACTGGTCAGCAAAGGCTGAGGCAAACCGTTCGGCGATATGATCGTGGTAGTGATAACGGATCGGGGAGACCTTCCCTTCGGGAAGATCCCATATGAGTTCGGGAAGGCCCGCTATGAGGTCCTCCCCGTTGTAGGCGGCCTTATATGTTTCGCCGATATCAGCGGTCCAGGGCAGGGTGAGATCCCGGTCCTCGTGGGCGAAACGGAGTGTTCCCTTTTGGGAGAACTGGGGCTCGTCGGTGAAGATTGCCGGAATAAGTCCTCCGAAATCTTTGGAAAACTGCTGCCCGTACCGTTCATAGGTAACGCGGATAAATTCCCGGATAGCCGCAGGGTTCAGGGTATCCGCATAGGTCTGGTTATTGAACCAGGGGTTGGGCAGGGAAGTTTCCATATAGGCATAAAGCTTGAAGCCCCGTGCCTCATCCTGTTCGCCAATTTTCCGGTAACTTTCCAGGGCGCCCTTTTTATCCAGCGCAATATCGAAGCAGGCGATAAGTTCACCGTTTTCAGTACGTCCCGATGTGGCCCGGCTCTGCTGTTCGGCAACGATATCTCCGGGAGCGCCGTAGGGCCGCCGGGTAAGGAGCAGGTGCCGGATACGGTAGGCCGGGTTTTTGGTTACGATGCCCCCGGCAGCCCCCGAAGGCCAGCGGTCCTCATCGTAAAGCCAGGGGAGCATGTTTTCGCCGCGGGCCTTTTCAACACAGGCTTCCACAATTTCCATATATTCATCGCTTAAATATTCGGTTGCCAGCCCGGTACGCACATGCATGTGGAACCCGCCGAAGCCCAGCTTTTTGAGCTCTGCAATCTGCCGGACAAGTTCATCTTTTTCCAGTTTGTTGTTCCACGCCCAAAAAGGCGCGGCCCGGTATTCTTTTTGGGGATTTTTGAACCCCTCCGCTGTCAAAGGCTGTTCCCGTTTCGGATATAACATGATTGTCCCCCTGGAAATCAGTTTGGCATACTTCCGCCGGGGACGCAACGAAATTCCATAAAATCACTCGGATTATTCATTCAACGGGATAGGGCCAGAGCTTTCCGTTCCTGTCTTTGAGGAGGTAAACCCGTCCCTCCGGCCGCTCTTCTTCTCCGGCGATACTTTCTTCTGAAAGGCGGATTTTGCCGCCGCCGCCGGGCAGGTCCACCGCGTATGCGGGGATCAGAGGGACAGAGCTTGAATCGTCCTTGAGCTCTGTCCCCGCTAAAGCCGGAACTAAAGTTCCCTGCAGTTCCCGGTACAGCGCAAGCCCCTGTTTGAGGGGGACACGAAAATGGGCGGTACCGGGGGCAAGGTCGAGCTGGAAGAGGTAGTAGGGGATGAGCCCCAGGTCCCGGCATTCTTTGAAAAGCGCGGCCAGAGTTTCGACATTATCATTGATGCCCCGCAGGAGCACGGTCTGGACCAGCACGGGGATAGACGCCGCCGTAATGGCGGTGAGGGCGTTCCGGCTCTCCGGGGACAGTTCCCGGGGGTGGTTGATGTGGACCGCCATGCGGAGGGGCGAAAAGCGGCGGAGCATGTCGATGAGTTCCGCCGTGATCCGGTCCGGGACGGTGATGGGGAGCCGGGTGCAGATGCGCAGGGACAGAGCCGGATTTGCCATGCGTAAGTTTGGCCTGGCTTTGCGGAGGCCTGGCCTTGCTTCGCGAAGGCCTTGGAAAAGCCATTCCAGCCGTTCGTTGGAAGCGGTTAAGGGGTCGCCGCCGGAGATAAGAATTTCCCGGATTTCAGGATGATCTTTCAGATAGACAAGAACCGGTTCCAATTCAGCTGCGGTAATAAAAGGCGCCGCCATCCATTCCCCTCGCGCTGTTTCGGCCACCCACACCCGGCGGAAACAGAAACGGCAAAAGCCGCCGCAGTGGGCGGTGGTCTTGAGCAGCGCCCGGTCCGCATACTGGTGGATCAGCCGTGGGACTGCCTGGTGGCATGACTCCCCTAGTGGGTCTTCAAGGGCAAAGGGGTTATCCAGCGCCTCACGGGGATCGGGCATAAATTGCCGGCGGATGGGATCGTCCGGCTTAGGCCCTGCCAGGGAGGCAAAGTGTGAGGTGACGGCGAAGGGCAGGCTGTGCCGTGCAGCAAGCTCATCAATATAGGCCCGTTCTTCAGCGCTTATTGATGTGGATAAGGCGGAGGGGAGAGCGTCAATAGTAGTTATAAGTTTCAATGTGTTTTCCTGAATGCTGCATATCTTAACATAGTATACTATCTATGTCTTATTGTTTCATAATGGTAATCGTGATAAAATACAACAGCGTTGGTAATGATGGTAAATAAAAAAGAATGGGCGGCGTAGAATGAACGAACAGGAATTGAAGTATATACTTGAACAGGGAGAAGGTTACCGCATTGAATTCAAGGAACAATGCGCCAATCTTGATAAGGAGATGGTTGCCTTTGCCAATAGTTCAGGGGGCTTTATTTATCTTGGCATAAGCGATAAAAACATAGTTACCGGCATCAAAGTAGACAATAAGCTCTTGTCACAGGTTCAGGATATTGCGCACAATTGCGATCCGCCGGTTAAAATCATTTCCCGCAAATATAGGAACATACTCATTGTTGAAGTCCGGGAAGGGACAGACAAACCGTATCGCTGCACTTCGGGATTTTATAACCGTGTCGGTCCAAACTCCCAAAAAATGAAGCGTGATGAAATTGTAGAATTTGTAAAGTCCGAAGGAAAAGTCCGCTTTGATGAACTGGTAAACCGCTCCTTTCAAAAAGATGATTTTGATGATGAGAAGTTTAACCGATTTCTGAAACTTGCCGGTATTTCGTCCGTGTTGGCAACCAACGAAATACTCAAAAACCTCCATGCGGCGGAAATGCAGCTTGACCAGTGCTATTATTACAATACCGCCGTTTTGTTTTTTGCAAAAAACCTCGACCACCATTTTTTTCATACCACGGTAACCTGTGCGCTGTTTAAAGGCCTGGATAAAGTTACCATTCTTGACCGCAAAGATTTTAACGCCGACATTGTGGACAACATTGACCAAGCGATGATTTTTCTGAAACGGCATCTTAATTTGCGTTACGAGTTTGACGGCTCTCCGGCTCGTATAGAAATACCGGAAATCCCCTACGAAGCGCTGCGGGAAGCGGTCATTAATGCGGTGATTCATCGCGATTATTTTGAAAAAGGCGCCAATGTGATGGTGGAAATTTTTGATGACCGGGTAGAAATCGTTAGTCCCGGCGGCCTGCCCAGGGGATTAAAAGTTGAAAACTTTGGCAAGGAGAGCGTTTTGCGGAATCCGAATATTGCCAACATAATGCAGCGTCTTGAATACATCGAAAAAATGGGAACCGGCATTTTACGGATGCAAAAGATGCTTGCTGAGGTGGGTTTGCCGCCCTTAAAGTACGAGTTTTCAACCTTTGTCCACGCGATATTTTACCGGTTCCCTGAAAGTATCGTACCAGTCACCACACCAGTCACCACACCAGTCACCACACCAGTCACCACACCAGTCACCACACCAGTCGATGAGGACCAAAAGCTGGCAATACTTGCATTTTGCGTGACGCCCAAGTCCAGAGACGAGATTCAGGAACATTTGGGATTGAAAAACAAGCGGCATTTCCTTACGGCGATTTTACCTCCCCTGTTAGAGTCAGGTCTATTGCTTCGTACTATCCCCGATAAGCCGAATAGCCGTATGCAGAAGTATGTGGCAAAGGGGGCGAGGGTAAAATGAATCATATTGACATACTTAACGTTTGTATTGTATTATACGAATCAGGATGGCTTTAAATGAATTCATCATTGTCGGCAAAACCGGTTTATAAACGGCAGCGTTTTCTCCTTTCCTTTATCAAGTCCATGGGAAAACCATCTACCGCTATAGATTTACAGAAATTGTTATTCCTTTATTCAGAGAATCAGAAAAATGATTTTTATGATTTTATACCCTATCTTTATGGCTGCTATTCTTTTCAAGCTGCGGAAGATGTAAATACCCTTGAACGAAACGGCTGGATAACGAAGACTGAAAACCTTATTCAATACCGGTTTTCCGATTCTAAAAATCAATCTGAATTAAACTTTTCTGATAATTATATGCCCCCCAAAGAGCGCGGCCCTGCTTTAGTTAAATTGGTCTATGAGCAATATCCCTATTTTGCCATTAACAGCAAGATAGCCCGTGAAATTATGGACGAACCGGGGCTGTCCCGTATTGAGGGAATCAAAAAAAGTCTTAAAAAAAACACTCAAGTGCTATTTACCATAGGCTATGAAGGCATTTCCATTGAAAAGTACCTTAACACATTGATTCAGAACGATATCCGCTTATTGTGCGATGTACGCAACAATCCCCTGAGCCGTAAATTCGGATTTTCTAAAAGCAATCTGCAACACTATTTGAAAAACATCAATATAGAATATGTTCACATTCCTGAACTCGGCATTATTTCTGAAAAAAGACAAAACCTTGAAACCGATGCCGATTATGCCCAATTATTTAAACACTATGAAAAATCGCTGACATCCAGGCAGCAATATCTTGAAAAAGTATATCAATTATTGTCTTCAAAGAAACGAATCGCCCTAACTTGTTTTGAACACGATCCTTTACATTGCCATCGTCATATTATAAGCAAACATATTGCAGATACCTATAATGTCATTACCGGGGACTTATAGTGGAACGGAAGCGGGTCTATATAACGGTAAAAACATATCCCACCATATCAAATAAATATGATGAACTAGTCTGTACTGCCGGTATGCTTGAAGATGGGTCATGGATACGTTTATACCCGCTCCCCTTTAGAAAATTGAATAATGAACAAAAATACAGCAAGTATCAATGGATAGAAGCCGATATCGAGAAGAACCAGAAAGACAATAGGGTGGAAAGTTATAAAGTAGTTAATAGGGACACAATACGGGCTATTCCTTTGTCGAAGACAAGTAAAACTCCCTGGGAAGAACGGAAACGGATAATTTTCAAGAATCAAAAAATATTCACTAATTTATCAGAATTGATTACACTGGCAAAGGAAAAGGATATATCCCTTGCGGTTTTCAAGCCAAGCCGGATTGTCAGAGTAATCCACGAAGAAACTGATAGGGAATGGCCAAAGGAAAAACTTGAACAGCTTGCCAGTAAAGCAAAGCAGTTGTCTCTTTTTGAAACTGAGGCTGAAATGGTACGCCAGTTTCAAGTGGTACAGAAAATTCCCTACAAGTTTTCGTATGTTTTTACAGATGATTCAGGCAGAGAATCGACATTGATGATAGAAGATTGGGAAATTGGGATGCTTTATCTTCATTGCTTGGAAGGCGCTGATGGTGATGAAGGTAAAGCATTGGAAAAGGTCAAAGAAAAATATTTTGACGAGTTCATAAAGACAGATTTATACTTTTTTCTTGGTACAACCCTGGAATTTCACTGGATAGCGCTGAATCCATTTATCATAATAGGTATTTTTCATCCGCCGGTTGATAAACAGGGGGTATTGTTTTGATTTTTAGCCGGATTACCCCGCAAGTTGACCACACCAGTACCATGCCAGTCACTACACCAGTCGATGAGAACCAAAAGGATACAGAACATGGCATATAAACCTATTGAAATTGACCGGAAGAATCTCACCCTCATGGGAGTGCGTTTCCCCGATTTGGAAACCCTGAACAGTACCGCCGATGCCATTGGTTCGAATATGTTTGAAGGCTTTGAACCAACGGCAAAGGGCATAGCTATTATTCGGGATTATGTTACTGATAAAATTACCATTGCAGATGTCTTACAAATGGCAAAGGACAGAATGTATGGGTAAGGTTTACAAGTATATCGATCCTGACTACACCTATACTGATCCCAAGACAGGCGTACTCTGGAACCTTGGTACTATCGCAGATAATGACACTTTAATTTTTTTTGAAAGTACCGCAGTTACTAAACGCACAAAGGAACTGGAAAAATCACCTGTCAAGATAAAAGATTCCGCAACGCTGTTTGCTATTCACCGGTATCTGTTTCAGGATGTGTATACCTGGGCCGGTCAAAAAAGAAGGGTGGAAATCGGCAAGGGCGGAAAACAATTCTTCCCGCTCGATCATTTTGACACGGCGCTTGTTTATATTGATAATCTTATTGCCGAATACAGGTCTATAGATAAAAACGACAGTGATAAAATTGCCGGGAAGCTGGCCGAAATACTGGATACGGTCAATTATTTGCATCCATTCCGGGAAGGTAACGGCAGAACACAGCGGGAGTTTTTACGGGCGCTTGCCCTTGAGAAAGGATACGCCCTCAACATGAACCCAGCCGATAACGCCGATGTGTATGAACGTTATATGAGCGGAACCATTGACGCCGATGTGGGGAAACTGGCTGATTTGATTCTGGAGTTGATGCGGGGGGCGGGGGATGAGTGATTGGCCGATGCGCTCAATAGGCTCCCTTTGTGATATTGTAAAAGGCGAAACCGGTCTGGCGAGCGCAATTCCGGGGGAATATCCTTTGGTGACAACCGGGGCGGAACGAAAAACAGCCAACGCTTGGCAATTCGATACGGAGGCGGTTTGTATACCATTGGTCTCATCGACAGGGCATGGTAAGAAAACGCTGAACTATGTTCACTATCAGGAAGGAAAATTCGCCCTTGGAACTATTCTTGCCGCCGTGATACCGAAGGACAAAAATATTTTATCGGCATCCTATATGCATCGGTATTTACAATTCTATAAAGACAGAAAGATTGTACCACTCATGCGGGGCGCCGCTAATGTTTCTTTGGCGGTACGGGATATTGCTAAAATTGAAATCCCTGTTCCACCGATTGAGAAACAAAGGAGTTTGATACTCCTTTTTAATAAACTTTATGATTTTGACAGTGCTTTTGGAGATGAAGCTGCAACACAATCCGCTATCATCGCAAAGCTCCGGCAGGCAGTTTTACAGGAGGCGATTGAAGGAAAGCTGACTGTGGATTGGCGTAAATCAAATCCGGTGCGTAAGGGTGATGCGGAATATGATGCGGTGGCGTTGCTTGATAAGATAAAGGTGGAGAAGCAAAAACTTGTTGTGAAAGGGAAGATCAGGAAAGAAAAGCCGCTTGTACCGATTAAGGCGGAGGATGTGCCGTTTGCGTTGCCGAAAGGGTGGGTGTGGACGAGGTTGGGGGAGATTGGCGAAATTAAAGGTGGGAAGAGAGTTGAAAATGGTTACAAACTACAAAAAACGCCGACTGACCATATTTATATCCGTGTTTCCGACATGAAGAATGGAACTATTGATGATTCAGACTTGCATTATATTGACGATAAAATGTATCAGAAAATAAAACAGTATACAATTAGCAAAGATGATTTATATATGACGATTGTCGGCGCAACTATTGGTAAATGCGGCATTGTTCCAGATATATTTCATAATATGAATTTAACAGAAAATGCGGCAAAAATTCATTTGCATTTAACGAATAAAGATTACTTATTTCGGCTTTTGAGTAGTCCATTTTGTCAGATGCAATTCATTGATAAGACAAAACAAGTAGGCGTTCAGAAGATGGCGTTAAATCGATTTGGAACGACTATAATTCCCATTCCTCCGCTTGCCGAGCAACAGGCCATAGTCTTGCATATCGAAAAGATTCTTGCTATGATTAACAAGTTGGAAACGCAAGAGAAGGAGCGAATAAAGCAGATGGAGGAGGTTTTGCAGGTGGCGTTGAGAGAGGTGTTTGAGAAATGAGCAGTGATACACTGTATTCGGTTGCATTAGAACAATTGAGTATAAATACATCTGGCGATTCCGATTTTGAGAAGATTAGCCATATTCTCATAAAACATATTTATCCACAATATAGTTTTAATAATCCGGCGGGTGGTTTTGGAACACAAGATGGCGGATATGATGGGAGAGACCCTTTAAACAACGCAAAGTTAGCCTGTTCTCTCGAAATCAATTATAAGAAAAAAATTCAAGAAGAAATTGAAAAAAGTAAAACAAATGGTGATGTAGAATTATTCTATTTCTCGAATCAACCTATACCAGAGCTAACAAAAAACAAACTATATTCAAAATACAAGTCGGATAATATTGATTTAATTATTTTTGGCAAACTAGATTTATCACAAGAGATAGATAAATATTTGCAAAACAACAACGATATTGATTTATATAATTTACTGAAATTATCTTTTTTAAGTGTAGGTGAACGTTATAGGCACAATGAAGTTGACAATCTGGATATTCAATTTGACGGAATAATTTATAAAAAAAAGCTAGTTTATGATATTGAACACAAAAACATTCGTGATGCTATGTATAATCCATCGTTTGTCAGTGAAAATCCATTATTTGATTATATATTAGAGAACTTGCACAACTGTGACTGGAGAGATTTTTTTCACATATTTCTAAATGGTATTGGTTATGTTGGAAAAAGTTTTATGATGCGGCTATCTTTCAATTGTTTAAAAAATGAATTATCAAACCATAACAATTATACAAAATATAAATGTATTCCGTTTATTCAGTTTTGTGATTTAAAATACTATGTAATCGGTAGTATAAAAGAAAAAATTTATAATAATATTGAGCCATTATTATTTTTCGTGGATGGATTAGATGAAGTTAATATTTCTTTAAGGGAAAATTTATTTAAAGAAATTAACAATGTCCTAGAATATAATAAATCAGTGCGTTTTGTTATTTCAGGACGCAGCTCATCTTTTGATGTATTAAATAGAATTGAAAAACAGTCGATAAAATTACGGATCGAAAAATATATTGATATGGATGATTATGATTTATTAGAGCTGATGAATGATTATAAAGGTACTCCGATTTATGATCTGTTGCCAATCCCAACATATAGAAATTTTATTAAGGATAAAAAAGATAGCCATTTCTTGAGCATTGATGATTTTATAAAGACTTTGATTGAAAAAAATTTAAATACGGATGCACGGAAAAATATACTACCTCGGTCTACGCCAAGTACAAGCATTGCTGGGATAATTAAAAAACTTTCCGAATTCACATTCTCATTGTTTTTAAAAAATACATCTGTGTTTTCAGATATTGAACTCCGGGACGTGTTTAATTCTGATAATGATTTTTCATTTGTCTTAGATTCGGCGATAATAGATTATAAAGATAATACGAAAATTAGTTTTGTTTCTAATTTTTATTATGAATATTTTATTGCAAATGCAATAATATCAAAAAACAAAAAAGAAATAGTCTCATGTTTTTTTATTAGAAAAAAAATAAAAATATCAGCACTTGACATATTTGTGGTATTTTTGAATTTAATTAGCACCCGGGATAAAGAAAAGTATTCGTATGTTTTAAATAAAACATTCTCTGTATTTACAGAATTTTCATTGGTTTGTGATTTTGAGTCATTTTCTGATAATGATAGAAAAACGTATTATCTGAAAATATATAAAAAATATAACAATTCAAAAAAACATATTTATTATGCACGATTTCGTCAATCATTTGGCCCTTTGAAAAATATTGATAATATGGCTCAAAAAATGCAATTGTTATTGCCTGAAAGCAAACGAGCGATCATTCTTGCTATGCTAAAATCGGAAATTGAAAACTATTTCAAAAAGCCGACTAATGATAAGGTAATAACTTTTGCTAACAGTATCATTTTGTTGATGCCATTTATTGAAAATTTGTGGTCGAAAGAACAGCAAGTTATCATACAAGATTTATCCGTGTCTCTGTTGCAATTTTTTATACTTAAAGGCATACCGAAGGAATTAGAAGGTTTGTTGTCTCAAACTTTTATTTTTGATTGGTATAGAGATTATAAATGGGTTGAAAATTGGAAAATTGAAGATTGGGAATCTTTTTTTGAAAAAATA
This sequence comes from Spirochaetia bacterium, assembly GCA_026002025.1. The sequence continues at coordinate 19,700 of BOAU01000002.1, forward strand.
TCCGGCAAAGAAATAAAAATTAATACTGAAATTTCAAACAAATATGAATATGCAATAAAACTAGAATGTTTTACCCACTTTTATGGCCATGCTGTTCTTCGTCCCATATTGTTACCATTATTACGTTATCTTTTCAAAAATAAATTCAATGAAGGACTAGGAATGGCTGGTGTAGTACCGGATGTTCTAACTGATGACTATGAATTACCAATGATCCACCACGATTATGATGAATCTGCTATATCTTATGTACTCCCTAATATTAACTTTACTACAAGCGAGATTTTAAGCATCTTATGTTATTCCATCGAAAACAATGTATATGATCGCGTAAAAGATTCTATAAATAGTCCTATAAAGATACTCAAAGAAAAATTATATGAGAAAATTAACGAAATAGAATATAAAGACTACGAATTATTCTCATTTTACTATTTTAATGCTGACAAATATGGAGTAAATGAAAGATTATTTAAAGTGGAGCCGTCAAATAAAACTGATGAGCTAAGGACATTCTTTGCAAACAAAATTATAGAAGGCAAAGTCGATATTAAAGAATATTTTATTGATAGGATGCTCCATCAATTGATAAATCTCACTGACCGTGCTAGAGCAAATGAATTATTACGAAGTATTATGAAAATGCCCAAACCAAATATTTATAACTATCTAATACACTCAATATTTAACGATGAAAATCATATATTATATAATTCAGGACTTGTTAATTCTGAATACAATCGTATTTATGCAAAGGATATACTTTTAAGAAAGAATATCGATAAACGCCTTGCTCAATACAAGACTGATATTGAGTCTGCAAAATCAAAAGAAATTGAATTAATGCTTGATAATGATGTAATGGCCAACGAACTCAGACGAATTGATGAATATTTGCAAAAAACTACCGAAATAGATGGTGAAAAAAACTTATGGCACAAATTGTTTTCTCTGCACCACAAAAAATTGCTCGATTTAATAACTTATGATTTTAACAATCAGTATATTAACACTCCGGTTTTTGTTGAGTGTGCGATGCATATACTTGAAGATTTTTATCGAGATAAAATTACGAATATTGATGAAATTATTAAACGGCTAAAAGATTATTGTTTTAAACCGGAACATTTCTATTATTATTTCTATTGGCAATATATTGATAAGCATAACAAACAGGAAGAGCCAAATGAAAACATTGAAAAAATAATTAACAAAAATGATGTTTTGATGGATAGAATTATTGATAGTATAAATGTCAACGTTCGCAGAAATTTTGAGGACAAAAAATATCCTTTTTTTGAAGGGAAACATTCGCCGTGGATCACTCCATTCTTGTACTTTTACAATTTATCGTTTAATAACATATCTCCAGATTGGCTAACAACAGAATACATATTAAAACTAATTACATTTCATAATCCTTATGTTACAACTAGTAAGGATGCAACTCTTTCGTGGTTTACTGAAAGGTTCCCGACTATAAGCAATACGGAAATAATTAATTTTGCTTTGCAAGTCATTCCGAATATTGAGGATTATCATTCCCGCATACAAATAGCAAAATACCTTATTGAACAATACAATTCTTTCAATCTATCAATTGAGAAGGAATCCATTTTTGAATTTATTATTGACACGACAAAGTCAATGTTTGATTTGCATGAAAACAGTAACAAATGGGCGGAATATTCAACCATTTCAAGTTTTTGGTCAACATGTCAGGAAAATCACATTGAAAAAATATTTAATGGTTTCTCAATTGCTGTTATTTTATCTACAACAAAAAGACAAGATAACGATATTGACTATCAATATAGAAAAGAAGTTTTAAATTATTGTGCTCGCATTTCAAATGAAGGACAAAAGATAAAAATAACAAATGAAATCAAATTGGATAGTTCGTTTGATAATATTTCAGAAAAAGAAAAAGAGGTTGTTAATCAGTTTTTAGCTTCTCTCGGTGATGAACAAGCGATCAAAAGTTTGATCAATTTGTACTTAATGGATAAAGGCATGATACATGCTTTTCGGCAAAGTTCTTTTGGGGTTCTAACACCAAACAATGATTTATTAGATGAGTATACAAAGCTCTTTATATATAGCACTAAAAAAAGTAATCAACGGCGGAATTCACTTTTATACATAGCCCAAACTGGTATAAAACAGCATCTAACGCCACAAAACTATTCTTCTTTTGAGAAAAAAATGAAGGAACGAATAAAATATTTAATAAAGAACAATCAATGGGCAGAGTATTATGAAGAATATCTGTTGCAGATGGAACAATATGTGTTTTCAGAAAAACAAAGTAACCTATTAGATAAAGGAGTAACATGAAATCCCTCGCCCCCCTAATCAAAACCCTCCAAAACATCATGCGCAAGGACCAGGGCGTCTCCGGCGATGCCCAGCGCATAGAACAGCTCGGCTGGATGCTTACCCTAAAGATCATCGGCGACAAAGACACCGAACTGGAACTGCTCAACGATGACTATAAATCCGTAATCCCCGCCAAACTGCAATGGCGTAATTGGGCGGCGGATGCGGAGGGGATGACCGGGGACGAGTTAAAGGACTTCATCGACCGCAGGCTGTTCCCCGGCCTCAAGGCCATCAATGTGAGTACCGGTAACAAGCGGGCGCTGCTGATACGGGAGATATTTGAGGGCACCAACAACTATATGAAAAACGGCACCATCATCCGTCAGGTGCTGAATCAGCTTAACCAGATTGATTTCAATGTGTCCGAAGACCGGCACCTCTTTGGGGACATCTACGAAACTATCCTGCGGGACCTGCAAAGCGCCGGTAATTACGGAGAGTTTTACACACCACGGGCAATCACCGAGCTTCTCACCGAAATTATCAATCCCCGGCTGGGTGAAAAGATTCTTGACCCTGCCTGCGGGACCGGCGGCTTCTTAACCAGCGCCATTGAAAATATCCGCAGACAGGATGTAAAGGGCGTTCGGGATTTGAAAAAACTGGAAGAGACCGTGCATGGCATGGAGTTCAAGCCCCTGCCTTTTATGCTCTGCGTTACCAACCTCATTCTTCATGATATTGACGCGCCGAACATTGACTACACCGACAGCCTGAACCGGGAATATACCGGCATCGGCGCCAGGGATCGGGTGGATGTGATTCTGGCGAATCCGCCCTTCGGCGCATCGGTGACCGATGGGGTGGAGACCAACTTTCCCCTTAACTTCCGTACCACAGAAAGCGCCGATCTGTTTCTTTTACTGATGATCCGTTACCTCAAAGACGGCGGGCGGGCGGCGATAGTTCTTCCCGACGGATCACTCATCGGTGACGGGGTTAAGGCCCGCATCCGGGAGGAATGGCTTAGCAAATGCAATCTTCACACCATTGTGCGCCTGCCCAATTCGGTGTTTCAGCCTTATGCCAGCGTTGCTACCAATCTGCTCTTTTTTACCAGAGGTGAGTCTACTAAAGAGATTTGGTATTGGGAGCACAAACTGCCCGAGGGGATAAAGGCCTATTCCAAAACCAAGCCGATACAGAAAAATGAGTTTGCGTCTCTCAAAAAATGGTGGACTCAACGTAAAGAAAATGATCAAGCCTGGAAGGTTTCGATCAAGACTTTGCAGGAAAACGGCTTTAACCTGGACATCAAGAATCCCCATGTTCCCGAAGAAGAACAGCAATACTCCAGCGGCGAACTGCTTGACATGCTCCATGAATCTTTCCGTAAAAGCGATGATCTGGTAGCAAAGCTGAAAAAGGAACTGGGAGTATAATTACTATATGATCTTACTCAATCGATCATCAGCAGCGCCATCACCTTCGCGTCCCCCAAAATGTTCCCGATGATCGTGTACTCATTTGGCTGATGGGCGGTGTCGTCAATACGGCACCAGACCGCCGAATCAATGCCCTCGTTGCGGAGATAGGCCCCCACGGTCCCGCCGCCAATGCCGATGGGTTTAGTTTTGACGCCGTAGACTTCCGCAACGCTTTGGGAGAGGATTTTTATCAGCGGGGCGTCCGCGGAAGTTGGCTTCGATTCCATGCATTGGGGTGTGGTATAGGCGATGGTGACCTTGTACCTGGCCTCCACCTCCGCCTTGATGCGGTCGATTTCCTCCAGTACCGTTTTGACCGGGTAGCGGGGGAGGATGCGCATGTCCATGCAGAACACATCCTCGCCGGGAATAGTGTTGATGTTGGGGACATTGGCCTCTTTTTTGGTGGGCTGAAAAGTGGAATAGTCGGGCTCAAAAAGGGGATCGTGATCGGCAAACTTTTCCGAAAGCCCGTAGTGGAGCCGCACCGCCAAATCCGCCCCGGCAAGGTGGGCGTTGGCCCCCTGATCCGGCCGGGAACCGTGGGCCTGGAGCCCATGGGTGAGGAACCGCGCCCAGACCAGGTTCTTCTCAGCAATCTCGATGCTGGCCCCTTCGCTGTCCCCACCGTCGGGGATAAGGACCATGTCATCCTTGCGAAAAAGCTCGGGGTGATTTTTGATGAGCCAGCCGATGCCGTAGGCGCTGCCGTTTTCCTCATCTGCGGCGAACAACAGTTTTACTGTGCGGGCCGGGGTGATGCCCTGCTTGATGAGGGACAGCGCCGCCAGCACCGACGAGGTAAGCCCCTGCTGGTTATCCTCCACCCCCCGGCCGATAAGGCACGGGCCCAGGGGTGTGCCGTCAGGACGGGTTCCGCCATCGGCCTGAACCACGGTCCAGGGATCGGTCTTCCAGAGGCTCGTCTCCCCCGGCGGCACCACGTCGATGTGGCTCATGATCCAGAGCCGGGGACCGGCGTCGTTTTTACCGGGAATGGTTGCAACCAGGCTGGGCCTGACGCCGCCCTTTGCCCGCACATCCGGGGCGTCGAAGCGTTCCAGTTGGGTGATACCCTGAGCCTTTAGCCAGGATTCCAGAAACACGCATTTATCCAGTTCGCCTTCCCCGCCTGCATCGGGGGAAATGGCGGGTCGCTTGCAGAGTTCTGCTTCCAGTTCAACAAGAAGGGGAACGCTGTTATCAATAAAGCTGAAAATCTTGTCTTTCACTTCCAGTACCTCATAAATACGAAAAAATTAAGATTAAACGCAAAGAACACAAAGATTACGCAAAGTTCGCAAAGATATTGAAGTACATTTGCTCTTCTTCCTTTGCGCACTTTGCGCCTCCTTGGCGTTCTTTGCGTTTAATCTTCATCTTCACTGTTTATTGTACACATCCCAGGATGTTTTGATGAGCGTCTCCATATCGGAATGCTTCGCCTTCCAGCCCAAAAGTTCATGGGCAAGCCCCGATGACGCGGTGAGCCTGGCGGGGTCGCCGGGGCGGCGGCCTACGGTTTTGGTGGGGATGGGCCTGCCGCTTACTTTCCGAGCGGTTTCGAGCACCTCAAGGACGGAACTGCCGGTTTCGCTTCCCAGATTGACGGAGAGGCTCTTGCCGGTCCGGCTGATGTAGTCCAGAGCCGCCGCGTGGCCTGTGGCAAGATCGCTCACGTGTACATAGTCCCGGATACAGGTGCCGTCAGGCGTGTCGTAGTCGTCACCGAAGATCTGCACTTCCTTGCGTATGCCGACTGCGGCTTCCATGATGATGGGGATGAGGTTCGCGGGGTTCTGCTCAAGCCCGGCGAGGCGGCCCTTTACATCGTAGCCCGCCGCGTTGAAGTAGCGCAGTGCCGCAAAGTGTATCCCTTTGAGCTTATCGTACCAGTGCAAAAACCGCTCGATTTCGAGCTTGGTAAAGCCGTAGTAGTTTTCCGGGTTGGTGGGATGCTTCTCATCAATGGGGAGGTACTGGGGCTCCCCATAAACCGCCGCGCTGGAAGAAAAGACGATGTTCCTGATCCCCGTCTCCGCCGCGGCGTTGAGGATATTCATGGTCCCGCTGATGTTGTTGACCGAGTATTTTTCCGGCCTCACCATGGATTCCCCGGCTGCCTTTGCCGCCGCCAGGTGCACAAGGGCATCGAAAGATGCCCCGGCATCAAAGGGCGCGCCTGTTTTTCCGCCAGCCGCAGCATCGCTCTTACCCGATGCGGCCCGTAAGAGCCCGGCATAGTCCAGGATGTCCCCGTGGATAAAACGGGCCTCGGGGAAAAGATTCCGCCTGAGGCCGCTTGAAAGATTATCGAACACCGTCACTTGGTGTCCCTGATCCAGAAATTCCCGGGCCACATGGCTGCCGATGTAGCCCGCGCCGCCAATTATTAAAATGTTCATGGCATCACTATAGAACAAAGGGAATTTTTTTTATAGTAAGGATGCGGACTTTAGTTCCCAACCAGCGGCGGCTGGAGGGGAATCGGCGCTTTCTGTATCCATTCCTTGTAATAGCCGATGTTGGCGCTGAACTCCGTGCAGGTGTCGTGGCGGCGGGCATAGTACACCGGTTTGGGTCCCCTGTTGGTCACTTCCTCAGCATCGTCGGTTCCGGCAAGAATTTTACCGCAGAGGTCCAATGCTTCATCCACGATGCAGAGGGGCAGGGGTTTTTTGCCGTGCCCGGACCAGAAGGTCTCTATTGGAGCTGACTTCTCCTGGGCCAATCGTTCCTTAAAGTGCAGAAGCCCTGCCTGGTACTCCGGGATGCCGGTGGAATCATCCAGGTGCAGCAGGGTATTGGTGTTGACCGCATCCCCCAGAAAGGCGATGCGGGTATTAAAGTCAATAAAGATCAGGCTGCCGCGGGTATGCCCCGGCACTCCCACCGCCTGGACCCGGCGGCCCCCCAGATCAAAGACACTTCCGTTATAAATGGGAAAGGTCCGCAGCGGGGCCGGAGGGGTAAAATCGGTATCCTGCAAAAAAGGGGCGCCCCCAAATCCGGCGACAAAACCCTTGCGGCGCTCAACCTTGCCGCCCTGATACAGCATGCGGATATCTTCGGGGTGGATAAAGCATTCGCCAAAATCATAACAGCCCCCCGCATGGTCTGAATGACCGTGGGTCAGGGCCACATGGATAGGCTTGTCCGTCAGTTCCCGGCAAAAGGAGCGAAGATTCCCCGCGCCCGTAAGGCTGTCAATAAGCAGGGCGCTGTCGCCCCCTTCCAATAGATAGGCCTCGTCGATCGAAACGCCATGAATCTGCCAGGTATGGTCCGCAATGTTAACGGCGGTAAAAAATTTCGATTCCATGGGAGAGAGTATAAATCTAATATTTTGCCAAGGCAATCCCGGATGGCGCCTGTGTTAGGCCCCTTCGTTCCAGTGCCCCACCTTGCGTATCTTCAAATTCCGGTAGCGGACCAGCACCGCGGGATTCCGTGTGCAGAGGTCGTCAACTTCCTTAATCAGGATATTTTTGATGATCGCCGCCGCGGCGTCCGGGTCGGTCTGCGCACCCCCGGCCGGTTCGCCGATGACGCCGTTGATCACCTTGAATTCCAGTAAATCCGCGCTGGTGATTTTCATTAGTACTGCGGCGTCCTTCGCTTTGGCGGCGTCCCGCAGCAGTATTGATGCGTAGCCTTCGGGGCTGATTACCGAGTAGATGGCGTTTTCCAGCATGTAGATCTTGTCACCCACGCAGAGGCCCAGCGCGCCTCCGGAGCCCCCTTCGCCGATGATGACGCAGACGATGGGGGTTTTTAGCTGGCTGAAATCCCTCAGGTTCCGGGCGATGGCCTCCCCGATGCCCCGTTCCTCCGCGCCCAGGCCGGGATAGGCCCCGCTGGTATCCACAAAGGTGATGATGGGACGGTGGAATTTTTCAGCCTCTTTTGCCAGGCGCAGGGCCTTGCGGTAGCCTTCGGGGTTTGCCATGCCGTGGTTGCGATGCATATTTTCCTTGAGGGTCCGGCCCTTCTGGTTGGCGATGATCGTCACGGGTCGGCCGTTCAAAAATGCGAGCCCGCCGACAATCGCCGGGTCGTCGCCGTAATAGCGGTCCCCGTGGAGTTCGATAAAGCCGTCGAAGATGCGGTTGATGTAGTCCAGCGAATAGGGCCGGTCGGGATGGCGGGCAAGTTCCACCCGCTTCCAGGTGGTTTCCGCTTTGGAACCCGCCTGTATTTTGGCCTCAAGTTCGTCCAGTTCCCTGGAGCCGTCGATCCCCGATTCCTGGATCAGTTTTTTCAGTTCTTCGATCTTTTGGGTCAGTTCAATGGTGTCCATTATGCGCGCTCCTTGATGTCAGAACTGGCGGCAGGAGCGGCCCGGTGCAGATCGATGAGCCGGGAAAGGATACGCTTCTGATCCTGGCGCTTCACGATGAGGTCCACAAAGCCCTTTTCAAGCTGAAACTCCGCCCGCTGGAAACCTTCGGGCAGGGTCTGGCGGATGGTGCCTTCGATGACACGGGGGCCTGCAAAGCCGATGAGGGCGCCGGGCTCCGCAAGGGTGACATCGGCGAGCATGGCGAAGGAGGCGGTGACCCCGCCGGTGGTGGGATCGCAGAGCACGATGAAGAAGGGGAGGCCGGCCTTGTCCAGTTCCGCTGCCGCGCTGGAGGTTTTCGCCATCTGCAAAAGGGAGAAGATCCCCTCCTGCATCCGGGCGCCGCCTGAGGTGGTGTAGATGATCAACGGCAATTTTTCTTCCGCCGCCTTGAGCATGGCCCGTGTTACCTTTTCTCCCACCACGGAGCCCATGGAGCCCCCCATGAAGTTGAAGGACATGAGGCCCAGGATCAGGGGCTTACCTTCGATGGCGCAGGTTCCGGTGATCACCGCGTCCTTCATCCGGGCCTTTACTTCCGCCTCGGAGAGTTTTTCCTCATAGCCCGCAAGGTCGATGGGGTTAAGCGAAGACAGGTTTGCTGAAAACTCAGTAAAACTGTTGGGGTCGGTTAAATACTGAATCCGCTCACGGGGCTCCATGCGGTAATGGTAACCGCAGCCGGGACAGGTCTTGAGGGCGGCGTCAATGGCTTCCTGCTTGTGCTGGGCCCCGCAGCCGGGACAGGGCGCGGGGTTTGTTGGATTGGTATTAGGAGAGGGCATTTTCTGCCTCCTTTGCGATGGCTTCATAGTAGGCGGTGCCGAAATTGCCGGAACGGAAAACAGGATCACCGATGATCCACTGCTGTGACGCGCGGTTGGTTTTTATTCCCTCGATGTTGAGTTCCCGAAGGGCCCGGTCCATCCGCGCCAGGGCCTGTTCCCGGCTGGGGGCGTGGACGATGAGTTTTGCCACCATGGAATCGTAGTGGGGGGGGACTTTGCAGCCTGAGTATAAAAATGAATCGAAGCGCACCCCCGGCCCGCCGGGTATGTCAAGCCGGGTAATGGCGCCGGGGCTCAAGGCATTGATCCGGCACTCGATGGCCCAGCCGTTGATACGGACCGCGGCAGGGTCAATCTCCATGCGGCCCGTGGTACAGGCCAGTATCTGCTGGCGGATGATGTCCGTGTTGGTGATAAATTCACTCACCGGGTGTTCCACCTGGACGCGGGCGTTCACTTCCATAAAATAGAAAGCGCTGTCCTCCACGAGGAATTCGATGGTACCCGCGCCGCAGTATTTCAAATCCCGAAACATCGCCACCGCCCCATCGGACATCTTCTGCCGCATTTCCGGGCTGACGGCGGGGGATGGGCTTTCTTCAATAAGTTTCTGATGATTTTTCTGGACCGTGCAGTCCCGCTCACCCAAGACCGCCACATTGCCGTTACCATCGGCGATAATCTGGAGCTCCACATGCCGGGGATTTTCCAGGTAGCGCTCGATAAAGACACGGCCGTCGGCAAAGTTGGATTCCGCTTCCCGGCTGGCGATGGAAAGGTTCTCCGCAAGGTCCGCTTCCTGCCGGACTATCCGCATCCCCTTGCCGCCGCCCCCTGCCGCAGCCTTGATGATCACCGGGAAACCAAGCTCCCGGGCGGCCTTTGCGGCGATTGCCGGGTCAGACACCGCCTCTTCCGTGCCCGGCGTGACCGGGAGGCCGAAGCGTTTGGCAGTGTCGCGGGCTATCACCTTGTCCCCCAAAAGGTCGATGATATCCGGGTTTGGCCCGATAAAGATGAGGCCCTTTTCTTGCACCAGCCGGGCAAAACCGGCGTTCTCCGAGAGGAAGCCCACGCCGGGGTGTATGGCCTCACAGCCGGTGTTGAGCGCTGCCATGATGAGGTTGTTCCGTAAAAGGTAACTTTGGGCCGAGGGCGGCGGGCCGATGCAGACCGCCTGATCCGCAAGCTTCACGTGGAGGCTGTCCGCATCGGCGGTGGAGTAGACCGCCACGGCTTCGATCCCCAGTTCCCGGCAGGCCCGGATAATCCGCACGGCGATTTCACCCCGGTTGGCGATCAGGAGACGGTGAATTGCGGCGCCCCGGACCGGCTGAGCCGAATTTTGTGCTGCCAAAACGCGCCCCTAAAGCCGCTTGACCTCAAACAGGGTCTGGCCGTATTCGACCAGGTCCCCGTTTGCCGCCTTTACCGAAAGGATTTCGCAATCGAATTCCGCTTCCAGGTGGTTCATCATCTTCATGGCTTCCAGGATGCAGAGGGTGTCCCCGGCTTTGACCTTTGAGCCGATTGAGACAAAGGCCGGCGCGTCCGGCCCCGGTGTGGCGTAAAAGGTGGCCACAATGGGGCTGGTGATGGTTTCACCGGTAGGCCCGGCGGCGCCGGGAACAACCGGGAGCCCTAAGTGCACTGCGGCGGCGGAAGCATCAGTCGCACCACCGGCCTGAGCCGATGCAGGCAAAGCGCCGGGGATCGTCCCGGCCACAGGCGCGGCTGAGCGGGCAAAGGCCCCGTCCTTCCGCAGAATAAGGTGGACACTGCCGTCGTCCAAATCCAGTTCCGCAATGGACCCATCGTTGAACTTGTCCACCAGGGTTAAAAGCAATTTATCGTTCATAAGGCATTATCCCCAATTATTAGCCGATACTCAACGGATCAGCATCCAATTCGTAGTCGACGCCGCTCACGTCAAAGCCGTGGGCCTCAAGGAAGTCGTGCTTGAACCCTTCCACATCGGTGGCGGTGAGGATGTTGCCGTCGGTCACGGAATCCATCTGCTCAAGGGTCGCCTTCTGCACATCCTCCCGCATCTCCCAGTCATCGATGCGGATGCGGCCCTCGCTGTCAACGGGGACCTTTGCGGGGCTGCCGATGGCCTCAGGCGTGTAGAGCCGGTCCCGGTAGAGCCGGACGATCTGTTCGATACAGCCTTCATGGAGACCCTTTTCCTTCATCACCTTGAAGAGGCAGGAAACGTAAAAGGGGATGATGGGGATCACCGCGCTTGCACGGGTGACCAGGGCCTTGTTTACCGAAATCCAGGCGTGCCGGGAAGTTCCGGCGAATTTCTGGTTGATGGCGCGGCCCGCCCGTTCCAGGTCTTCCTTGGCTCGGCCTATGGTGCCGTTCTTGTAAATAGCCCAGGAAAGTTCCGGGCCGATATAGGTATAGGCCACGGTCCGGGCGGCGGGACTCAGCACACCGGCCCTGTCCAGCGCGTCAATCCACAGTTCCCAGTCTTCGCCGCCCATCACCTTTATCGTGTGGGCGATTTCCTCATCAACGGCGGGCTCCGCGGTGGCGGTGGTAAACTTGGCAGTCATCATGTCCAGGGTCTTCCCCGAATAGGCCTGTCCGATGGGCTTGATCACCGACTTGTACATCACCCCGTCCCTGGGGTCGGTCCGCACCGGGGATGCCAGGGAATAGACGATCAGGTCTATCTTGGCGGGTATTTTCGCAGCCGCGGCCGCTTCCCTGACGGCGGCGATGGCCCGGTCCTTCATTTCGTTGGAAAAAGCGTCCCCATCCAGTGTCTTGGAAACGAGACCCGCCCCGGCGGCATCGGTGTCGAAGCAGAGGTTGTTGTAATAGCCGGGGGTGCCGGGCTTGGTGGCGGAGGCGGGCTTCTCAAAGGAGATACCCACCGTTACCGCCCCGTAGCCATATGCCGCCGATATGCGGCTCGCAAGGCCGTAGCCCGTGGAGCAGCCGATTACCAGTGCCAGCTTGGGACTGCCCTCAGGAGCCGCCGCGCGGGCCTCACTGGGGCTTTTTCCCCCCGCAAGGTTTTTCTTTGCGTATTCAATCTGATTCCGTACCGCCTTTGCGCAGCCCTTAGGGTGGCTGTTGATGCAGATATTGTTCCTGATCATCGGTTTAAGTACCATTGTTATATCTCCATAGATGACAAAAATTAGAAATTTGTCATTATCAATATACTGCAGTGGTTAACATAGGTCAAGACCACAATCCCGCTACGATTGCCCGTATTTTTCGATGATCCCGTCTATATCCTTGACGAATTTCTGCCTGATTTGGGACAATTCCTGGATAACCATAACCTTTTCTCCCCGTAAAGCCCTTGATACATCTACCGGATACTCCAAAAAGAGCTGATAGGGCGAAATTTCCAGAGCATCCGAAATACACTGGATTACCTCGGGGGAGGGGAAATTCTTGCCGTTTTCCACCGCGTTAAGGTAATTGGGCGTAATATCTATCATTTCAGAGAATTTCAACTGACTTAAACCGCGCTGTTTACGGAAATAACGGAGATTTTTCATAAATATCTCCTGAAAATAGGTCATTTTTTTATCAAATAACCATTTTCCATTCATGGATACACCCTAATATAATTGTAATACAGTAGAAATAACTGCATTACAGTTGACACAATACAAAAAATCAGAATAAAGTACCTGTAATAGCGTTGTCTTACCGGTATCAGCGGTAGGTCTATAAAAAGACGCATTAAAGGGGGTGTATATCTATACTTTTAAGGAACTGAAACAAAACGTAAAAAAAGATACATCCTCTTTTCCTTCTATAAAGATAGCCCTTTTGGGCGATACAGCGACCCAGTTTCTGGCAACCGCGTTGCAGGGCACGGCCATAGAACGGGGCTGTCGGCTTGACCTGTTCGAAGCCGAATACAACCAGGTTGAACGTCAGTTTATGGACCCATCTTCTGAATTTTTTGCCGTAAAGCCGGACTACGCCGTAGTGTTTCAGTCAACCCATAAATTATTATCCGCCTACAATAAACTGCCCCCCGAACAACAGGCCCATCTCGCGGATGAACGCCTTAAGTTTGTGCGGTTTTTAACCAATGCTTTCGCCGGGCGGCTCATCTATTTTAATTACCCCGAGATTGATAATGCAGTATTTGGCAGCTTTGCTAATAAAGTCGAAAATTCTTTTATCTGGCAGATACGCAAACTCAATTATGAATTGATGGCTCTGGCCTCAGGCAGTTCCAATCTTTTTATCTGTGATATCGCGGCGGTGCAGAACAAGCTGGGCCGGGATGTATTGTTCGATTCTTCTATTTATGTAAGTACCGAGATGGTACTGTCCCTGGAAAGCATCCCCTCTATCGCGTCCCGTGTTATGGATATTGTGTGCGCGGCCCAGGGGGCGTTAAAGAAATGCCTCATCCTCGATCTTGATAATACCCTCTGGGGCGGTGTGATCGGTGATGACGGACTTGAGAACATTCAACTGGGGCACGGCTTGGGTATCGGGAAGGCGTTCACCGAATTTCAGCATTGGATAAAGGCGCTAAAAACCCGGGGCATTATTATTGCGGTCTGTTCCAAGAACAACGAAGATACCGCCAAAGAGCCTTTTATTAAACATCCTGAAATGGTACTGAAACTGGAGGACATATCCGTTTTTGTGGCCAATTGGGATAATAAGGCCGACAATATCCGGCATATCCAATCAATCCTCAACATCGGTTTTGATTCCATGGTTTTTCTGGACGATAACCCGGCGGAACGCGCTATTGTGCGCGAAAACATTCCGGGGATTACCGTCCCTGAACTGCCGGAAGACCCGGCGGATTATCTGGAATATTGCTACGGGCTTAACCTGTTTGAAACGGCGTCATATTCCGCGGAGGATGCGGAGCGTACCAAACAGTATCAGGTGGAAGCGGAACGGGCATCCCTGCAAAAGACCTTTGCCAACGAAGCGGATTTTCTTAAAAGTCTTGATATGGTTTCGGAAGTTACGGGCTTTGATGCGTTCAATATTCCTCGTGTGGCGCAGTTGTCCCAGCGCAGCAACCAGTTCAATCTGCGTACTGTCCGCTACACCGAGGCGGATGCCGCGCGTTTGGCGGCGGACAGCCGCTATGAGCCTTTCAGTTTTACCCTGGAAGACAAGTTTGGCGACAACGGGCTTATTTGTGTTGTTATCCTTGAAAAGCAGGACACAGAAACACTGTTCATTGATACATGGTTTATGAGCTGCCGGGTGTTAAAACGGGGCATGGAAAATTTTACGCTCAACACTATCGTTAACTATGCGCAGAAGAGCGGGTTTAAACGCATTATCGGCGAGTATATCGCAACAACTAAAAACAAGATGGTTGAGGGGCATTATCCGGGGCTGGGGTTTACGGCGGTGGTGGATGAGGAGCGGAAATTGTTTGTATTAGATGTGGATACTTATACCGATAAAGAATGTTTTATCAAAACCAGGGGAAAAGGAGCATAACGGTATGGAAAGACAGGAAATTGCAGCACAGGTGCAGGATATTTTCCGCGATCATCTTGAGGATGATAGTATTGTATTGGCTGACGAAACAACCGCCAATGATGTGGAGGGCTGGGATTCGTTGATGCACCTGCAATTGATTGTGGCGATTGAGAATCATTTTAAGATTAAGTTTACTTCCAAAGAGATATTGCAGTGGAAGAATGTAGGGGAGATGGTTTCCAGTATTACCAGGAGATTGGAACATGCTTGATAATTTTAGTTTCCGCATATAAGGAATGGCTACAGGAATGTTATTAACCCTTTCGAACTATGTACCGGAGCACTTCACCGATATAGCACGGTTTGCCGGATATCAGGAACAATTCCGATTATCCCACTATTGTCAGTATATAAAAGAATTTATCGCCGCATCACTTAAAGATCCTAATATTGATGGGGTGGTTTTGCCTAATAGCTGCGATTGTGTACGTACTGCAATTGATTATATTGAAAAGTCGGATAAATATGTCTATCAACTTAAACATCCAACGGTTAATACGGAAGAGGCGGTTCGGTATTTTACGGTGATAATTGAGCAGTTCAAATTTACCCTCGAACACTATTTTCATAAAACCATAACAATTGAAGAAATATCCGCCCGCACTCAATTGATAACGGACCGAAATTCGTATTTACATAATGTATATGAAAATGCCGGTAGTTTTTCATATGGCGATTATATTGGTATGATAAACCGGATGTTAAACTACCCCTTGAGCGAATGGAATGGTCATATTTCTGCTCTTTCCCCCAAGAAACAAGGGAAAGGAGTATATGTGATAGGGCCGTTTTTGGCAAATATCGCGCTATTGTCCAGAATGGAAAAATGCGGACTTACAATTATGGGGGATAATCTGACGAATTCAAAACGGCTGATTACAATACCCTTCCCCATAAAAACGGATACACTTTATGAGGATATAGCCCGGAGTATACTAAATGAATGCGCTTCCCCTACAATGGGTCGTTTTAATACATTATATGAAAAGGATTATCAGGAGATAATTAAAAAGGACATAAAGGGCGTTGTATTTCTGTGTAAAAAATTTTGTGAATCCTATGATTATCTGTTTGCATATTATCAGGAGCGTTTGCAGACTGTGGGGATTCCGATCATTCGGGTTTATACGGATGATATAGAATATGAAAGTAATACCATCTGGGAAACTTTTTACGAAATGATTTGAGGGGCGATATGGCGGAGAGTATCAGTCAAAGTTTTTTTGAAATAAATAAATGGGTTTACCGGTATTTCAGTAAAAAAGAACCGGTTAAACCGGAACAAAAAGTCGCCTGGATTAGCTCATTTTGCCCAGTAGAGCTGTTTGAAGTATTTGATATTGCGTATGTTTATCCTGAAAGTTACGCAGCGGTTACAGCCGCAAGCGGAAAGGAACAGGCCTGTCTTGAATATTCCCGATCTCAGGGGCTCAGTCTTGATTGTTGTTCCTATTCCACCTGTTTTAATGGGTGTATTGGCATTGGCGGCGGCCCAAGGGGTATGCCGCCCAAACCCGATATACTTATAGCGGCAAATAATCAATGCAATACCCTCCCCAATTGGTGGAACCTTATGGCAGAACAATGGCATGTTCCGCTGTTTATTATAGACTATCCCGGTGAATATAATGCGGGAAGTCAAACAAGAACTTATGTTGATACGCAGCATAGGGAACTGGTAAAAGTTCTTTCGGCATTGACCGGAAAATCGCTGGATTTGGAGCGTTTGTCACAGCTAATCAATACCAGCCGGAAAAACATACACTTATGGAAAAAGATAACCGCTTTATTGGCGGATCATGATATGTCAGTCAGTGCGCTGTTTGATCGCATATCCCCGCTTATCGTGGCGCGATGCCTTCCCGTGACCTCATCGTTTTTTACACTTCTTGCGGAGGACTACGATAAAACAGAACGTGATCCGTATGTTAAAAAACTATATTGGCTTGGATACCCTTTCTGGTACCAGGGAGGACGGGTCCTGCCGGAAACGGAATCGCAGGTTGTCGGTGCTGATTATTTATCATGGTGGAATTTGAATTATGACGGTGATGATGTATGGGAGCAGCTTTACAATGCATATAATTTTACTTTCTTGAATTTGACTGCAAAATCAAAAAACAAAATACTCCTGGAAGATATTCATCGTTCCCGGGCACAGGCGTTGATTATTAATCATAACAAGAGCTGTAAACGGGATTTTTCTACCTTTTATAACGAATATAATGATTATTCCGTACTTCCGTATCTGGCAATAGAGTCCGATATGATAGACCGGAATTATCTGAACAAAACGGCGGTTCAGGATCGCATTAATACGTTCCTGAATATTATTGACAATGCGAGCCCTTAGTAGTATGTCTGTAGTATATTTGGGATTGGACATTGGCTCTACATTTACGAAGGTTTGTATGTTAGCGCCCGATGGTACTATTGTTTCATTGTCCTCGTTTGAATCGCCGGTCGATCAAAAGGCATATTTTGAAAGATATATGTCGGAATTATGCAATACTTATAGCATTGCCGCGATTGTATCCTGTGGATATGGAAAAGAAAATATAAACACAGATTTTGCGGTCTCAGAATTGATTGCCCTCGCAAGGGGATTATTTTCTGTATCCCCCGGCATACATAGTGCGCTTGATATAGGCGGACAGGATACAAAAGCCATTCAATGCAGCAATGGAAAACTGACCCGATTTGTGTTAAATGATCAGTGTGCGGCGGGATCAGGGCTTTTTCTGCAAAGCGTGTTGCGAATACTGAAATACGATTTTGCTGATTTACAGGCAATTGACAGTAATGTCAAACCATTAACAACGGTTTGTGCAGTTTTTGCTCAAACAGAAATTGTCCGCGCTATTTCGAATGGAAAAACATCATGGGAATTATCGCAATCCGTTCTGCTTTCCCTTGTCAGGCAGGCCGTAAATCTTTTAAATCAAATAAACCGGGAAGAACCCTTTGCATTAACGGGAGGCCTTTCGCTTATACCGGGTATCAGTGATTTCTTTTCAAAATTTACCGGGCATACCATATTTATCCCCAAATATTCCACATTCTTATCGGCAATTGGGTGCGCTTACAAGGCGCTTGAATTGCAGGAGCGTAGCAAATCATGACAATTAATTCTATTAAATTTTTGCTATTCTTCTCAGTTGTTTTTTTTCTCTATTATTTTCCGTTAAAAGAGAAGACCAGGGCGCAAAACGTTTTACTGTTATTGGCAAGTTATGTGTTTTATGGGATCGCCAACTGGAAAATGATCCCCCTGTTGTTACTGGCAACCGGCGCCTTCTATGGATTAGGTATTCTGATAGGCAAATCAAATAAAGCGAATCCGAAGCAGGCTTCTCTATTAACCACGTTAGGGGTATGCCTTGGCATTGGCCTTTTACTGTATTTTAAGTACCTCAACTTCTTTATCACCTCATTCAATGATTTGTTCTCCGCTATCGGCTTGCATACCAATTGGCATACCTTCAATATAATAATGCCTGTTGGAATCAGCTTTTTTACTTTCAAGCTGATAAGCTATGTGCTGGAAATATACCGGCAGCGTATGGAGCCGGTAACTGATATAGTTGCGTTTGCCGCATACGCGGCGTTTTTTCCAACAATGATGGCAGGGCCGATTGACCGGCCTAAATGCCTTTGTTCTCAATTACAGGCGAAACATGCTTTTGATTACAGTTTGGCGGTAGACGGGTGCCGGCAGATTTTATGGGGAATGTTCAAAAAAATGGTGATTGCGGATTCTTTAAATAACGTGATAAATTCAACATTTGATAATTATATAGTTTTTTCTGGCAGTACGTTGCTGTTTACTGCTTTTCTTTATTCAATTATGTTATATTCGGATTTTTCCGGTTATTCGGATATGGCAATTGGAGTAGGCAAATTATTGGGTTTCAGGATAGTCAGGAATTTCAATTATCCTTTCTTTAAAAGAAATATTGCAGAATTCTGGAGAAATTGGCACATATCTTTAACTTCATGGCTTACGGACTATGTGTTTATGCCTCTGAATATTAAATTCCGCGACTGGGGAAAATGGGGAACGATATGTGCCATTATCATCAATTTTGTGCTTGTTGGGTTTTGGCACGGGGCCAATTGGACTTTTGGGGTATTTGGTTTGTATCATGGCCTATTGTATGTTCCGCTTATATTGAGCGGGGGGTTCGCCAGGAAAAATAAATTGACCGTAACTAAATCAGGACTTCCTTCACCAAAAGACTTCATCGGGATGTTGGTAACATTTATACTGGTAACGTTCGGTAATATAATTTTCAGGGCCGATAATATTGGGCAGGCGTGGATGCATATATGCAGGATATTTTCAAAATCAATTTTAACTATACCAAAATTTGAAGGCGGTAATAATCCTACCGTATTGATTACAATTGTCTTCATTTGTATCTTATTGTTTTTCGAATGGAATAACAAAGACAGGGAGCATGGTTTTGATTTTAAGGAAAATGTATCAAAACCACACCGATGTTTTTTATATTGTTTTATTATCACGATGATTTATTTTTTTAGCGGAGATGCTTCCGCATTTATTTATTTCCAGTTTTAAGGATGATTATCATGCTGCAAACAAAAAAAATAGTTTTCGGATTAATTGATTTACTGTTTCTTATTTTATCTTTCAATATTGTTACCCCATTAATTTACCGTATACTGCCAAATAATTATCAAAGAACTAAGGTAATTCTTGAATACTTAGACAGTGTCATAAACGATCAAAATGATAGCATTGCAATTTTTGGAAGCAGTATTGCCATGACGGGGATGAATGCGGATTTTATGCAGAAATATTTTGATAATAAGTACGAGGTGCTGAATTTTTCCAGTGTGGGGCAGCCAATCCAGGAAAGTGCATTATATTATACAAAACTACCGGAAAATACAAAAGTTGTAATTCAATGCATCGGCCTTTTATCATTAATATCCGAACCAACAATACCAAAACCGGCAGCAATCGCATTCGCAATGTATAATTATAAATTAGATAAAGCTATTGAATATCTCTTGCCTTTACAGTCTTACTCGATGTTGAATGAATCGCGGCTGCTTATAAATTACAAAGCAAGGACTTTTGTTAAGGCAGGGTTATCAACACTAATAGTAAATATCCTGTATGATGATGCCGCAGGTAATAGCGGTGAGCGTTTCAGTCTTAAATATCCTTATATATATCCTTCCAATAGATCTAACACATACGAGATGCATATAGGGTTAATTAATCAGACATATAACCTGTCGAATTATAAAATTAACGCCGATTGTTCTGATATAATAGTAAATTCCAGTGATTATTTTTCTTCGAGGGGGATACCCTTTGTTTTGGTTATTATGCCCATATCTCCGGATATTACCTCAGCATCAAAATCAGAGATTGAATATGCTTTAAATACCGTTAAAGAATCCTTTGCCAACATTCCTATTGTA
The DNA here is from genome assembly GCA_026002025.1 of Spirochaetia bacterium. Next base: position 39,604 of record BOAU01000002.1, read on the forward strand.
GATTGTTATTCTTTGTTGGAACCAAATGAATTTTATGATGCAATTCATCCAAATCGAACGGGCGGAGAGAAGTTGTCACGGGAAGTATCACAGTATGTTTCTGAAATACTTGCCGGGGCGCACCTGGCGGCGGAATAAGAGGCGCCAGAAATTCTCTAAAACCGGGAATATTTCCCAAATATACAAAATTCTCGCGATATTTTTCTTAAATGGGTACGGACTTTGGAGGTGCTATCCCTTTCCTTCTCCGAATACCTCCCTATTTATTGAAGGATATACGGAACTATATCTCCCAGGGTGATATTGTGGGATTCAACAAGATGCTGCGGCTCATCTCTGCGCAGATAGGGAATCTGCTCAATGTAAATGAAGTAAGCCTTGCCTCCGGCCTGCCCCGCAGGACCTGTGAGGAGTACCTCTACATTCTGGAACAGATGGGGATTATCAAACTGCTGGAACCCTATTTCGTCACGTACCATTCTATGATAAACTACCAAATTCGATAAATAACTATCATCTCTTCTATATTATAGGGGTTTATACTTTAGTTGTAAATTCAAAACATCTTATGGCAATTTTGAAAGGCGGAAAAACCGAAAACCTTACCATCCGGGTCGAGCCTGACTTTAAGAAACGGGTAGAGGCTGTCCGGCAGAAATATTTCAACCGCATACCCATGAATGTATTCCTGGAAATGATGGTTGAAGTCGGCATGGACGTTGAAGAGCAGTTTGCCGCGTTAAAACAAGAGATGTTGTCCGATGAGGCGCAGAAAAGACGGGATATTCTTATATCCAACCTCAAAAAGAACGGCAGTTCTAAAGAAATCCCCAAATAAAAGACACATTGCTAAACAATGTATTGACAGTTGCTAATCAATGTAATATCATAACAATATGGCACAGTCAATTTTAAGCGTCCGTATGGATGAAGGTCTGAAAAGGCAATTCGATACCCTCTGTGACGAATTCGGCATGAATACAAGCACCGCCATCACCGTATTTGCAAAAACCGTGGTGCGGGAACGGAAAATTCCCTTCGAAATCGTCTCCCCTGAAGATCCTTTCTGGGGTGAAACAAATCAAGCCCATTTAAAAAAAGCCATCGCCGATATAAAAGCCGGCAAGTACGCCGCCCATGAACTTATTGAGGACCAGTAATGACAAAGGGCTGGCAGGATGAAGCATGGGATGATTATCTGTATTGGCAGACCCAGGATAAAAAAACCTTCAGGAAGATCAACCAGCTTATAAAAGATATAGACAGAACCCCCTTTGATGGCATTGGTAAGCCGGAACCCTTAAAAAACGAGTATCAGGGGTATTGGAGCAGGCGTATTGACGAAGCAAACCGTCTTATCTACCGAATTGAAAATAACATGATAATTATAGCCCAATGCAGAACCCATTATGAAAAATAATTCATCCCTTGCCCCCATCGTCCCTCTTCCCCTATAATTTCCCCATATCACAGCAAAACAGGGGGCCAAAAATGGGTTTATCGGAAATTCTGGACGCAATGGTGAAAAAGGCTGAGGAAATTTACGCTGCCGGCGCGGATTATCAAAAAGACGGCAAGCGGGGCTTTCTTATCGCGGAAATCAAGAATGAGAAGATCGAGGGGCAGTGGGATGCCGCTTCGCGGCCCTTTGGGACGGTTTCAAAAGGGGCGGGGAACGAGGGGGAACTCATCATCAATAACGGGACCAGTTTTGAGGCCATGGCCCGGGGAAAGGTAGCCTATAGCAGGCGGACGGGGAAGAACAGCGGGGCCAACTATTACGAGGTGCGGGGCGCCGAGTCCTGGTGGAAGGGCGCCATCGTCAGCAAGGACGGCAAGTGTATCTGCGCCTTCAGCGGGCTCATGGGTTACGACGATGTGGCCATTGCAAAAGCGGGGATTGACGTTTACGAGGGAACAAAGGACTAACTATTTTTGCCGCCCTTATACTTCGTATATTGAACGCGCAATCGGCATTCTTCTTCCCATTCCAAATGCACGGGGCGACACCTTGAGTACCGGCGGGGCCTGACGGCGCTTGAACTCCGAGCGGGCCACGGTCCTGATGATCCGGGCGGCCAGGTCAGCATCCCAGCCGCGCTGGGCAATTTCATCTTTGGAAAGATTGTTGAACAAATAGAGCTTGAGAATTTCGTCCAGCACTTCGTAGGGGGGCAGGCTGTCCTGATCTTTTTGATCGGGCCGCAGTTCCGCTGACGGCGGCTTTTCAATGATCGCCGGAGGGATAATAGCCTTGCCCCCTGCGGCGATGTGCCGCTCGTTGATCCTGCGGCAGAGGGCGAAAACTTCGGTCTTGAAGAGATCGCCGATGGCCCCGAGCGCGCCGTTCATGTCGCCGTAGAGGGTGCAGTAGCCCATGGCGAGTTCGCTCTTGTTGCCGGTGGTCAGCAGCATGGAATCGAATTTGTTGGAGAAGGCCATGAGCAGGGTGCCCCGGATGCGGGCCTGGAGGTTTTCTTCGGCGATGTCGAAGGGCCGTTTCTCAAAAACCCCTTCCAATGTGGAAAGGAAACTGGTAAACACCGGCTCAATGGGAAGGGCCTCGTAACGGCAGCCCAGGTTTTCCGCCAGTTCCTGAGCATCGTCCTTTGAGCCCTGGGAAGAAAACCGGGAGGGCATGCTGAAGCAGACGATCCTGTCCGCCCCGATGGCCTTTACCCCCAGGTACGCCACCAGCGCCGAATCAATGCCCCCTGAAAGCCCCAGGTGTGCCCGCTTAAAGCCGCACTTTGCCATGTAATCCCGGATGCCCATGATGAGGCCCTCTTCCAAAATGTCCAGCTCATAGCGGGTCAAGCCTACCTTGAAGGGATCCATCTCGTTGTCATCGGCGGCCATGGCGGCTTTGACTGCCCCGGTTCCAGCGACCGCCTTCTGTCCCGCAGTAACACTAAAATGTTGAGTATCACCCGCAGCAGAACTGTCTGCGGAATCCCAGGTGATCAAATCTTCCTCAAAAGCTTTTGCGGAAAGCCGCACCGGGTAATCCTTAAGGGCCGCCGAATTCGCGGCATCCTCAGTGGGGGCCACCACGAAGGAACGGCCGTCGAAGAGGATTGAATCGTTGGCGCCGACTGCGTTGATGTACACCAGAGGGACATTGCCCCTGATGGCGATCCGTTCCGCAAGGGCCCGGCGGACCTTGAGTTTTCCCGCCACATAGGGGGACGCCGAGGGCACGCAGAGCAGGCTGATCCCTTCGTCCAAAAGCTCCCGCACCGGGTCCCGGTCATAACTGGTGCCGGGGATGTCGGTTTCCCGCCACACATCTTCGCAGATGGCGATGCCGATGCGCTCGCCCTTGTACTCAAAGGCGGACCATTCCCGGCCGGGTTCAAAGTTGCGGGCCTCGTCAAAAACATCGTAGGTGGGGAGCAGGGTCTTGATTTGCTCAAAGGCCAGTTTGCCGTTCAGAAGGATGCCGTATTCGTTTACCAGGGACTTGCCCCGTGACCAGGGGTTCCGGTTCACAAAGCCCAGGCCCACCGCCACATCCTGGGGCAGTTCCCGCTGGAGGATGTGGACCGTGCGGATGTTCAGCTCCACAAAGCGGTCCTGATCCAGCAGGTCCATGGGGGGGTATCCGCAGACCGCCAGTTCCGGGAAAAGCACCAGCTCCGCCCCTTCCTGCACCGCCTTCCGGGTAAAATCGAGTATCTTTTGCTGGTTCCCGGCAAAGTCCCCGATGGTTGAATTGATCTGAGCTATGGCTATATACATGTAGACAAAATAACACAAATTGTCAAATAATGAGTAGGGGGAAATAATGTTGACTACTCAAACAGAGACGTCCGCCGGGAAAGGCAAGTTACTGGTCATCCTTAATCCCATCGCGGGTAAGGGAAAGGCGCTGACGGCCTATCTTAAAATAGAAGAATTTTTACGCAATCATGGGGAAAATTACGAGATTATCCTGACAAAGGGGCCGGGGGATGCCATAGAAATCGCCCGGAATTACCCGATTGATCAAGACACGGCGGTGGTGGCAGCGGGCGGGGATGGAACCTGCAACGAAGTGGTCAACGGCCTTTTGACCCGGCAGGAGCCCCTGCCTTTCCCGCCCCTCTTCGGGCATTTGCCCATAGGCCGGGGGAACGATTTTTCCTATACCGCCCGGATCCCCGACGATTTGGAAAAGGCCCTTGAAATTTTGATTCAACGGAAAACCGTTCCCCTGGACGCGGGGTTTGTGACGGGGGGTTACTTTCCCGAAGGGCGGTATTTCGTCAACGGCCTTGGGATAGGCTTTGATACCAAGGTGGGCCTGGAAGCCGCCAGGATGAAGCGGGTCCACAGCGCCCTCTCTTATGCCCTGGGGGCGATCATCATGATGATCCGCCTTGATCCTTCCCCCCGGCTGGAAGTCAAGTACGATGATAAATCCCTCACCATTGATGCCCTCATCGTGTCCCTGATGAACGGTCAGCGTATGGGGGGCAGTTTCTACATGGGGCCCCAAGCAAGCCTGAACGATGGGGCGCTTGATATGTGCACCGCCACCCACCGCTCCCGGCTGCAAATTTGTAAGCTCATCCTCGGCTATACCAAGGGAACCCAGGAAGCCTGCGGGGGTGTTACCATGGGCCGGGCAATGAATTTCAGCCTTAAAGCCCTCAAGGGGGGCATGACCGCCCATTGTGACGGGGAAACAGTCTGTCTTGACGGGAAGGAACTGTCCATAAACTGCCGGCCGGGGGTACTCCGATTAATATGCTCATGAAGAATATCGCGGCTATCCGCTGGGTCGTGGTCAGCCGGATTCTGCAGGGGATATTGGGAACACTTTGTAAAGTAGATGCCCATGAATATCAAAAAGCCCTGGAGGAACTGGAAACCGGCAATGTTGCAACAGACCAAGGGTCAATGGACCAGAGGTCAATGGACCAGAGGTCAATGGACCAGAGGTCAATGGACCAAAGGTCAATGGACCAAAGGTCCACCTATTCCGGCCCGGTGATCCTCGCCATCAATCATATCAATTTTTTGGAAGTTCCCATGCTGGCTTCCTTCGGCTACCCCCGGCGGGTTACGGGACTGGCAAAAGAAGAAAGCTGGGACAATCCCGGCTTGGCCTTCCTTATGAATACCTACAGCGCCGTTCCCCTGGACCGGGACGGTTCCTATAGCGAGACCTTCCGGCGGGTCCGGGAGGTGATGGAGCAGGGCTTCTTTATGATCGTCGCCCCCGAGGGGAGCCGAAGCAAAAACGGGGTACTGCAAAAGGGTAAGGGTGGTATCATCCAACTGGCCCTGGCAGCCGGTGTGCCGGTGCTGCCGGTGGTTCATTTTGGGGGTGAAAAAGTCTGGGACAACCTGAAACATCTTAGGCGTACCCCCTTTTACATTAGGGTAGGCCGGCCTTTCCGGTTTAAGTGCGATGGAAGGCCCGGTAAAACAGCGCGGGCTCAGATGACCGACGAGCTTATGGGCCAGCTTGCGGCCCTGCTCCCGGAAAAAATGCGGGGGGAATATGCGGAACAGGCCCTGCGGGGAACCGAATATCTGGAATTTTTATGAGCGTCCATCTTTTTGATGTTGATTATACGCTGATTAAAAAATCTACGTCCTGGTATTTTTTTCTGGAGGGCCTCAGGCAGAAGAAGGTCTCCCTGGGGCAGTTCCGGCAGCTTCCCCTTGAATGGCTCCGTTACAAGCTTGGGCGGGCCAATGAGGATTTTATCGCTCAAGCGGTGACCCATTTGGCGGGGATCGATAAACAGGTGATGGAAAATCTGGCAAGCGCCTATTTTACCCGGCGGCTCAAGCCCAATATCTACGCCGAAGGGGCGCGCCTCATCCGCTCCCTTCAGGAAAAGGGGGAACCGGTGCACCTTGCCACGTCCTCCTTTGATATCCTGATCCGGCCCCTGGAAGACTTTTTTTCCCTTACCGATTCCATAGACAGCGTCCTGGAGTTTGCCGATGGCAAGACCACGGGCCATACCCGGGGATTGATCCCCTTTGGAAAAAACAAAAAAAACGCCGTGGAGGCTTGGCTTAAAGCGCGGTCCCTGTCCCCGGAAGATGTCTCCTTTTATTCCGACTCCTACACGGACCTGCCAACACTGGAATTCTGCGGCCATCCTGTGGCGGTAAACCCCGACCGTATTCTGGAACAAGAGGCAAAACAACGGGGCTGGCCAATACTGCGGTTCAGGGAAACCCGCGCCTTTGATTAGAAGATGCGGGCGGGTTATTACCCCCCCCCCCCCCCCCCCCCGTGTGGGCTAACCCGTAAAAGGAGGGATGCCTGATGCCCACCGTAAAATTTTCTTAAGGCGGTCCTTCCCGGGGGCCGCCTTGTGGTACTAAGAATGGCGATTAGGTAATATCCTCTTTATGGATTTCAAGCAATTTTGCAAGCTGGCCTGCAATTTGACGCATTTGATCAGCGGTTAGAACCCCTATTTTTTCACCAAGTTCTTTTTTGTCAATAGTTATAAGTTTTTCCGTCATAATGAAGCTGTTTTTCTTTAAACCATTTGTTTCATCGGGAGTTATGTACACCCTTGTCGGAATATGGGATGATTCAAAGGTTGTAAATAAACAAAGAATGACAGAATTAAAAAATTCTTCTGGATCGGATTGGACGATAACGACAGGCCGCACCTTGCTTGCATATCCTTCGTCCCGAAGTGTCCATATTTCACCACGTTTCATGCATTATTCTCTTTGAAAGATGGGTGGCGAATTCGGTTGCCTCATCCTCATTGCTGAATGCTTCTATTTCATCAGATGGCGTACATTCAACTACGCTTATCGCTATTCTGACCATACCTGTCGGAATTTGCGGCGGCAAGTCAACATAAATACGATGGCTGGCCGGTATCTCAACAGTCTGCTCAATGGTCATAGTTTACCTCTTGTCTATTAGTTTAGCGCTCAAACAGCAAAATAGCAATACGGAGAGGAAAGCTGTCCTTCACACAAAAGGATATGGGCCCGCTCTTTAAGATAAGAATCCAGTACAGGAACACCGCAGGAAAAAGCAGTTTTCTGATACTCCGGGCGCAATTCAGAAAATACAGGCATTCTTCATTTCCTGTGATCTATTTTTGCATTTTTATAATCCCGCATAGCTTTGGTAATTGCCTTGTTTGGTTTTGGCGGATTTTCAAGTGTGGTGACAATATCCAAAGAAGCCTCCGGGGATAAAATTAATATTTCTATTTCCTGCATGGTTTTGGCCCGTTCCCTGATAACCGCTTCAGCCCGTTCACGGGCAACGGATAATAAAAAACCTGTGCGGGTCTGATTAAGCAGCCCCGCCGCCGTATCAATTACATGGCGGGTATAATCATCATCAAAGCGGATAGTGGTTGCATTTTGCTGCCGGTTCGCTGTACTTGCCATGTCAAAAACTCCAAAAAAATAGATATATCTATAATATATCGCTATGATATATATTTGTCAAGGCCAAAGATTTCAAAAATATTTTTTCTGCCTTATTCCAATTTTTATTTTTCACCAGTAATGAATTCCCGCAGCTGTCCGGCGGTTTTCTCATCCACACGGGCTTCAACAGTAATACTGTTGCCTTCATAACTTTCCGAAAGGACCTGTCCGCTGCGGTGGAGCAGGCTTGCAAGATCGGTACGATCCGGGGGGAAGCGGAAACAAAGGGCGCTCCCTGACAGAAGTTCTTCCATCTTTGCGCTAAGTTCCGCAAGGCCCCGGCGGTCCACGGCGGAAACGGGGATGCTGCCGGGATAACGCCGCATGAGGTTTTCCAACACATCAGGCGAAGTGACGCGGTCGATCTTGTTCAGCACGGTGATCATGGGAATCTTGTCCGCCCCCAATTCACCCAAAACTGAAAGGGTGGTTTCGTAGAACTTCTCCGCATCGGGATCGGATGCGTCAAGGACATTGATCAGGATGTCCGCAAGGCTGGCTTCTTCAAGGGTGGAATGGAAGGCTTCGATCAGAGCGTGGGGCAGGCGGCGGATAAAGCCCACGGTATCCACCAGCAGCACCGGGAGACCCTTCCGCAGTTCGTAGCGGCGGCTTGCGGCATCCAGGGTGGCAAAAAGTTTGTCCTCCGCCAAAAGACCCGCACCGGTAAGGGCGTTCATCAGGGAAGATTTACCGGCGTTGGTATAGCCCACCAGGGCGCAGAGGGGAATCCCCTGGCGCTCCCGCTGTTTCCGCTGGACCATGCGCTGACGGCGGACATCTTTCAGTTCTTCTTCCAATCGGTGTATCCGCTGTTCTACCAGGCGGCGATCCGTTTCCAGCCGGGTCTCCCCGGCACCCTTGTTGCCGTAACGGCCGCCCCGCTGACGGCTCAGGTCAATGTACTTATGGCTTAAGCGAGGCAAAGAATAATTCAACTCCGCAAGATGCACCTGGAGTTCCGCCTCACGGGTCACGGCCCGGTCCGCAAAGATACGGATGATCAGCTCCTGGCGATCCACCGCGGGAATGCCCGAGAGTTTTTCCCAGTTCCGCTGCTGGGAAGCACTGGGATTCCAGTCAAAAATGAAGCAGTCCGCTTCGATTTCAGCGGCCCGGTCAACAAATTCCTGGGCCTTCCCGGTTCCCATGCCGAATTTCGGTGCATGTTCCCGGACGGTCACGATTTCCTGGGCAACAATCTCCAGGTCCAGGGTGTGTACCAGCCCGGCAAGTTCACGGGCAATGGAATCGGCCTCTTCCTTCCCGGCGGCGCCGCTGCCCGCCTCCAGCAAACTGACCAGAAAGGCCCGCTTCCGTTTTTCCGCTGTCTCGTGGGTTTTTGCCATGGTAAAAAGATAGGTTTTAATCTAGACTGTGTCTACATTATGAATGAGATGAACAGCACGGGGCTTATTGAAGTGTCCCGGAAGGGTATGGCCTTGTTTTCCCGGCCCTTCCTCTTTATGTCGAATCAGCGCCCCAAAATCCTCAAAGCCCTGGAGGATGATGTCATTCAGGAACGGGACGGGGTTCATTTTATCAGCGACAGTGTTTTTGAGTTCGGCAAAGATATGGAAAAAAATCTGAACAGCGAATTTAAGAATTTGGTAGATTCGGTATTGATGCAGAAATGAAACGCCGGCGGCCTTCCATGGCGTACCGGTGTTTATTCAATGTGATTAAGAATGATCCCCGCCGCAACCCCCGCACCCATCGCAGTCTTCGTGTTCATGCCCTTCGTGGCCATGATGATGCCCATGGGAGTGAACGTGGCCGTGGGCCAGTTCTTCCGCATTGGCTTCCCGGACGGCGGCAACAATGACATCAAAATTCAGGTCCAGGCCGGCCAGGGGGTGGTTGCCGTCTATGGTCACCTGCTCGCCGTCCACCTTGGTGACGGTCACTACCCGGTAACCGTCGGGGGTCTGGGCTTCAAACTGCATGCCCTCTTCCACGGCTTCGGCCCCGTCGAAACGGTCCAGGGGCACCGTGGTCACGAGTTTGTCGTCCCGCAGGCCGTAGGCGTCCGCGGCAGGAACTTTTACATTGAGTTTATCGCCCTGGGCCTTGCCTTCCAGAGCCCGTTCAAGGCCGGGGATGATATTCTCATGCCCGTGGAGATATTCCAGCGGGTCCGCGCCTGATGTGGTATCAAGCAGTTGATCCTTATCATCCTTGAGGGTGTAGTCGATGCTGACTACCCGGTTTTTCGCTATGTTCATTGTTCTTTATAGCATGATACCGGTTTAGGGTAAAGCATTAAAGCCGCCCGATAAGATCTTCCCGCCCTGCTTCCCGCAGGGCTTCGGCAACCAGGCGGCGGTTTTCGGGATGGTTGAACTGGAGCAGGGCTCGCTGGAGCTTCTTCTCCCGTTCGCCCCGGGCTGCGTAAATCGGCTCCATGGTGCGGGGGTCAAGGCCGGTGCGGTACATCACCGTGGCGAGGGTACCGGGGGTGGGGTAGAAATCCTGGACCTGGTCGGGGACAAAGCCGCTCTTTTTCATGTACAGGGCAAGCTCCACCGCGTCCTCCAGCCCGGAACCGGGGTGGCTGGAAATAAAATAGGGGATAAGGTACTGCTTAAGGCCGAGCCGTTGGTTCACATCGGCGTAGTCCTGCCGGAATTTTTCGTAGACGGCGGCCCCGCTTTTCCCCATGGCGGCCAGCACCGGCGCAGAGACATGCTCCGGGGCCACCTTGAGTTGGCCGCTGACGTGGTACTTGCAAAGATTTTCAAGGAATTCCTTGCCATGTTGCTTGTCCATTTCCAGAAAGTCAAAACGGATGCCGGATCGGATAAAGATTTTTTTGATGGGGCCGGGCGTTTTTTTACCCGGCGCGGCGCCGGAAATGGTGCCTGATACCTTTTCGCGCAGGTCGGCCAATGCCCTGAGATAGGGCCCGTGATCCGGCCGCAGTTCCGGGCAGGGCTCGGGGAAGAGGCATTCCCGGCGGGAACAGAAGGCGCCCCGCTCCTGCTTTTTGCAGCCGGGGCCGTAAAAGTTGGCGGTGGGGCCCCCCACATCGTGGATATAGCCCTTAAAGCCGGGCAATGCGGTGAGAGCCGCTGCCTCCCGGCAAAGACTTTCCACGCTGCGGGAACTGACCGCCCGGCCCTGATGGAAGGTGATGGCGCAGAAGGAACAACCCCCGAAACAGCCCCGGCTGCTCACCAGAGAAAAGGAGGTTTCCGTCAGGGCGGGTATGCCGGTCACCCCGTACTTGGTATGGGCACGGCGGGTAAAAGGCAGCTCGTAAATCCGGTCCAGTTCAGCGGTTTTGAGGGGAAAGGCCGGGGGATTCTGTATCACCCAGCGATCCCCATCGTTCAATTCGGCTAAAATCTGACCGGTTTCAGGGTCGGCGTTGTGTTTTTGGAGCATGAAGTGCTCGGCGTAGGCGCGAAGAGAGGCAGGATCGGTCCCTTTCACCGCTTCGTAATCCGGGAGGCGGACAAAACCGGCGGCGGCATGGTGTTTTGCCGGTGATTTCTGCCCCGCAGAGGTCTCATTTTGAAAATTTGCCGGATAATCCCCGTGAAAGCGGATGCAGGTCCCCCGGACATCCCGGATGGCGGCGATTTTTTCCCCTGCGGCAAGGCGGTGGGCAATTTCCAGAATCGGCGTTTCACCCATGCTGTAAACCAGGATGTCCGCCTTGGAATCCAGCAGGATGGACCGGCGGACCGTATCGGACCAGTAGTCGTAATGGGCAAAACGGCGGAGGCTCGCCTCAATGCCGCCAATGATCACCGGCACATCCTTGTAGGCGGAGCCAAAGGTATGAATGGCGGCGCGGATTCCTTCAACGTATTTCAGGGTAGCCCGGTCGGGGCGGGAACCGGCTTTGCCGCCTGGGGAATAGGCGTCATCAGAACGGGGCTTTTTGGCGGCGGTGTAGTTGGCAACCATGGAATCCATGTTGCCCGCCCCTACCAGAAAGCCAAGCCGGGGACGGCCTAAAACAGTATAGGATGAAGGATTTTTCCAATCAGGCTGGGGGATGATCCCCACCCGGTACCCGGCGGCTTCAAGGACCCGGGAAATCAGGGCCGCCGCAAAGGAAGGATGATCAACATAGGCATCGGCGGAGACAAAGATAAAATCGCAGGATTCCCAGCCCCGAGCCGCCATGTCCTGACGGTTCAGGGGCAGAAATTCAGTATTAGACCCCAACGACCGAGGTGACCTGGGGAACTTCCTTTTTGAGGTAGTTTTCGATGCCCATTTTGAGGGTCATCTGGGCCATGGGGCATCCCCCGCAAGCGCCGGTCAGCTTGACCGAAACCGTACCATCGTCCGCAAGGGACACGAATTCCACATCCCCGCCGTCCGCCTGGAGGGAGGGGCGCACATTATCAAGGGCCGATTTAACCTGTTCTTCAAACATAATGATCTCCTATATTCTTTTTATTTTGTACCAGGAATAGCGACGTTCGCCAATTTCCAAAGACTGCTTTGCCAAACTAAACTAACCGGCATACTCGTCATGCCATTTCCAAAAAATTCAGGCTCCAGCCTAAAAAGCAAACGGCTCCTCGAAGGTTTTCCATTGTTTTTTACACGGGAAAAATCAAAACCAAAATCTATGGGCAAACTGACAAAGGTTTTTCCTTTTATACTTCCCCCGGGTAAGTATGTAGCTATGTCAGCAGGGAGAAGACTGTCGAGTCCCGCGTCAGAAACAGGGATATGTATTTCAAGGCCGAGACCGCCATAAAGCCATTCAACCATTGGAATATTAAAATGAACATTAAATGGTATCGTTAAAAACAAACCGGCTTGTATATGAACAACTTCTAAAGCTTTGTCGATTGCGGCCTGCATTGCGGAATTTTCATCATCCGCCTCGGTTATGCTTATACTCGTTTTTCCGCCTTTGGTCGCTGCATTGACTTCAGGACCAAACCCTAAGCCGGTGCCTACCGACATCCAATGGAATATGTAATACTCATAACTTAATCCCAGATTGAGTATCCGTGCGGTGGCATAAAATTTCGGCAAATCTATAGTTGCGGTTACTGAATAAGAATAACTCGCTGGATCAACTACAGGGTCAAAGTTCAATGAATCGCCTACATCGCTAAAAGCGCCCAGAGGATCTGTGGTGCTTATCCCTGCGCCCAACCAACTCCAATTAAGCCCTAAAAGCATATCCCCTGCGTCATGCTTGTGCACTGCTTCCTGCGCAAATACCCCTCCCGCAATCATCGTTGCGAGAATCAAAATCAAAACACTTTTCTTCACTTTTAGCCTCCAAAACCAATATTTATCCAGTTATAATTATAAATACATATTATGTCAATGGCCGTGGTAGCCCTACCTGTAATTCACCACGCTGTTTGCATCTTTCCGCGATGAAGCTGCGCTGACCGCATCGACCCCGGCCTGGACGCGGCCAAGGCGGACCAGGGCCACCGCGCTGTACCCCCTGGGGAGGCCAAGCCCGGACTTGAGGTCCCGGTTGACCGCATCCATGGGGCCGGTATAGATCCGGGAGCCGTAACCCAGGGCCTGGGCCGCAAGGTAGATGCTTTCCGCTGCCAGGGCGCAGTCCAGGATCTGTGAGCCATTGGTTTTTCCATCCCCGGCCGCGGAAATGACGATCAGCACATTGCCCTCCGTAATATTTGAAACGATCTGCCGGGCCAGGCTCTGGGTCTGCACTACCGTAAACTGCCAGGGCTGCCGGTTACCGGCGCTTGGAGCGCGGACCCCCGCCTGTACGATCAGGTCCAGATCGGCCTTTGGGATCGTTCCCGCAACAAAAGTACGGGCCGCATAGTGGTTCAGAATCGGCCGCAGCCCCGGATTGTTACTTTCCTGGGCGTCCAGGACGGACACGCCGGAAACACAGAAGACGCAGAGAACCGCAGCGCAGAGGGCAAATTTCTTCATAAATTCTTCCTTAATAAAAATGATGATTAATCCTTGTATACAAGTGTACCTAAGGTCAAGGCATAAAAAAGGGCCCTTCCTGCCGGAGGGCCCCATTGTTTTTACGAACGGGCGAAGCTTATGCGTTGATCTGAATCATCCGCTTCTGCGCCTCGGACCGTTTTTTGATTTCCAGGCTCAGGATGCCGTTCTTAAAGGAGGCGGACACCTCGTTGGGATCGGCGTTTTCCGGCAGCTTGAAGGAACGGCTGAAGGAACTGGTCCGGCGTTCCCGGATAAGGAATGTTTCCTTTGCCTTGTCTGCGTCCTTTTCAAGGGACGCGTCCCCCTGGTCCGCCTGGCCGGATTCGATGCACAGGGTACCGCCGTCCACGTGGACCTGGATGCCCTTTTCGTCATAGCCGGGAAGGTCCGCTTCCAGCAGGTAGGAGTCTTCCTTTTCGCGGATATCCACCGCGGGCAGGTGGTTGAAGATCCGGTCCGCGGGGGCCAGGGGGGAATCCCCAAAAAAGGTCTCCAGATACCGGTCAAAATTGCTCAGGGCACTTTCGATGTTAAACGGGCGGTACAGGGTTACAGTCTTCATAATACATCTCCTCTCTGTTCGATGGGCTTGTTTTTTCACCGGACCCCGGCCCAACGGGCCTTTATGGCATCCGGGAGGAACCTGGGTTCCAATTCCCATCAACATTGATAAATAAGCATGAACCGTGCCAAGTTTGAGCTCAAGAGCTTCATATTTTTGAATTATTTTATAATTCCTTATAATACAAGGAATTAGCAAAGATCAACGGGAAAGCCGCTTTCTTGAATTTTTCTTACAATAAATAATCCGTCATGATAGATTGTATCAAAATAGCCCATGTGTGTTATTTTGGCTTGATACTGTATCAATTTGATACATTTAATAACAAAATTCCCGTAGATCTGTTTCACGGTAGAAAAATTTCTTTTGTTCTTGCATTTCCTCTGAAGAAGGTTTATCATAACATCAGATAACTGATATCATTAAAACTGATATTCTCTGATAATTTGAAGGTGGTATGGTATGGGATTTTCAAGACTCAGGCGGCGGGATCTGGTTGGGGGTCAGGCGCAGGAGTTTCTGATGCTGCTGCCCATGTTTATAGGCTTTTGTGTGTTCACCATTTACCCGATTCTTTGGGTTCTCCGGTGGGCCTGGTTTGACTATGCCGGGTATGGAAAGGCGTATTTTGTCGGGGTAGACAACTTTATCCGGGTTTTTACCCGTGACGGAAATTTTTGGCAGGCCCTGATCAATACCCTGTACCTGGCGGCGGCAAAGCTCGTTATCGAAATGCCCCTGGCCATCATTTTGGCGTATTTTGTTAATAACAAGATCAAGGGCGCCTCAATCTACAGGATTATTTACTTTTTGCCCACCATTTTCAGTATCGCGGTTATCGGCCTTATCTTTACCATTCTTTTCAGCGCCTACAACGGTATCGTAAACGCCGCCTTGGTGAATTTGGGGCTTATAAAAACGAACATCAACTGGTTCAGCCAGCGCTGGCTTGCCCTGACGGTGGTTCTAATGGTGTCCCTGTGGTCTACCTTCGGCCTTAATATGATCTATTTTTTGATGGGTCTCCAGAATATTCCGGTGGAATTGTACGAATGTTCCACCCTGGACGGCGCTTCGGGGGCACGGCAGTTTTTCTCCATCACCATTCCCCTTTTGGCGCCGGTTATGCAGATCGTGTTTATGCTCAGTATGCTGGGGACCATGCGGATTGCGGACCTGGTTTTGGTGATGACCAACGGGCAGCCCGGCGGCACCACGGAAGTGCTTATGACTTATATTTTCAAATTTTTCTTCCAGTACGGTGATGCGGGCCGGCCATCCCAGTACGGCTACGGTTCGGCGCTGGCGGTGGTGACCGGGATCATTCTGGCGGGAATGACCATCGTATATCTGAAAAATTCAAAAAAGATGAAGGATATCTATTAATGGGGAAAACATGGTAACTAAATTCAAATACTCATCCATACTTATATATCTGTTTATGCTGCTTATGGCGGCTATTGCCCTGTTCCCGGTGATCTATATTCTCCTTTCATCTTTTAAAACCAATCAGGAGATTATGGTAGGGGGCGTCAACTTACTGCCCAGGATCTGGCAGCCGGGCAATTATGCCAAGGCCTGGAAACTGGCAAACTTTGCCCGGTATACCTTTAACAGCGTCTATATGTGCTCCTTTATCGTGATGGGCTGTATCTGTACCGCCACCGTGGAAGGCTATGTTTTTTCACGGGGAACCTCGCCGTTCACCAAATTTGTATATTCCCTGGTGATGGCGTCCCTGTTTATTTCCATCGGAACCTTAAGCCTTTTCCCCCAGATGAGTGTTATCAAGGTTATACGCCTGAACGGGACCCTCTGGGGTGTGGTGCTGGTGCATGTCTTTGGCCTGAATGTGACCCAGGTTTTTCTCTCCACCAGTTTCTTTAATCAAATTCCTAAAGAGATCGATGAAGCGGCCCGGATTGATGGCTGTAGTTTTGCCAGGATATTTGTTTCTATTATTGCCCCTTTAACGAAGCCCCTTATCGCAACCATCGGGCTTATTTCTTTCCGCGTCGCCTGGAGCGATTATCTTATGCCCTATGTGTTTACCATTTCCAGGCCGAAAAACATTCCGCTGGTGGTGGGGGTCATCAACCTGCGGTCCACCGGAGAGGCGGCCTCGTCCTGGGACCTGATGTTGGCGGGTATCAGCATTTCCCTTATCCCCATGCTGATAGTGTACCTTTTCCTGAACCGGTTCTTTATTTCCGGCTTAACCGAAGGCGCGCTTAAGGGGTAGGTTTTTTCGTGAAACAAAAACAGATCGGAATAGGATTCTGTTTTAATTTATGGAGGAGGATGTATGAACAAGATTAAGGCTATCGGCCTTCTGTTGGTTCTTACGTTAGCGGCAGCGGCGTCTGTATACGCCACGGGTTCAAAGGATTCAGGTTCGGCCCCAAAGCTTAAGGAAATTGTGGTGTGGACCAATGACGGCCACAACAGGTCCGATTACGAAGCGGCGGTGGCGGCATTTAACGCGCCTGATGGTCCCGGCCCCAAGGCGGGGATTTTGCTTACCTATACGGTAATGGGCGGCGATTACTGGAATGCCATTGACCTGGCAACCCAGGCCGGTGAACTGCCCTATATCTACAAGACTAACCAGCGGCTTCCCCAGCATGTGCAGGCGGGAATTGTGCTTCCCTACGAAGAACTGCCCGGCTATGCGGGTAAAATAAACCGGTACAAATCCTATCAGCTTGAGGGGGTAACCGTTTTTGACGGTAAAACCTATGCGCTGGATGTTATGGGAACCGCCTATTCTTCCATGGCCTATAACAAGGAACTCCTTGCCAGGGCAGGATTCAGCGCTCCCCCCAAAACCTGGGCGGAATTTGAACAGGTTGTTCTGGCGGAAAGCAAGCTGAACCCCGGAAAAACCTTTGGTATGGCTATCCCCTTAAAATACGCCAACGTCCATGAGAATTTTATTGAACGGGTAGTTGCCCCTTCTGTTGGAAAATACTGGTGGGATTATACCTCCGGTAAATTTGCCTTCTCTGAATACACCGAATTCTTCGATATGATCAATCGGATAAGTAAGGGCGGCGGGATGTATCCCGGACTTGAAACCCTTGATGACGACACCTTCCGCGCCCAGTTTGCCGAAGGCAATATCGGCTTTATGCTGTGCAGCCCATCCTATAACGTAGGGGTGCTCTACGATCAGTTCCCCGCCAAGATTGACTGGGGTGTCGCGCCCATTCCGGTAAAGGAAAGCGCGGCATCTTACAATGCTTCCACCGGCGGCGCATCCTACTATTCGATTAACGTGAAGGCCAGGAAGGACGGTGTTCTGCAGGAAGTGCAGACCGTGCTTGACTATCTTACCAATGACGATCTGATTGCCGATATGTTCACCACCGGTAAAAACGTTCCCCTTCTGGCGGACATAATTGCCAAAGCGGCGCCGAGTCCCCGGCAGCAGTGGAATGATGTTGCCAAGCTCAATGAAGGCGCCGTTATACGGCCCCTCCGTGCTGAATATAGCGTAACCGTGGAAGGCGATACGATCTACACCGCTTTTTCCAAGATCATCCTTGGCGCGGCGGCCCCCGGCCCCGCCCTGCAGGATTTGGACCGGCGCTACAACGCCGCCTTTGAGCAGGCCGTAAGCCGCGGGACCATAAAGCGGGAAAAGTTTATTGATCCCAATGTTGAGAAGCTGTTCAGAAAGTAAGTTTACACCAAGCTTCGTTATGCGGCGTTTTAATGTCGTATAGCGAAGTTTATTTTTTCCCACCAGTTCCGTTCATCTCCATTTCGGATAAAATGGTTTTTTTCCTTGCATATTATCCAAACCGGGTATATGATAGTTTAATATCGGATATCTGAGGAGCATAACATGGGCGAAGCGCATACTATCAAGAAGGTGTTTACCACCGAACCATATACCGACTGGCACTGGGACAAACTGCTTGAGGCCCTGGGGCCGGTCGAAATTGTCCGGGCCAACCACAACGACATCCCCGATGTAAAGGAAAAGATCAGGGATGCGGATGTGGCGATCCTGGCGGGGGATATTTCCGCGGAGGTGCTGGCGGCGGGGAAAAACCTGAAGTGGGTCCACTGCGACCACGCGGGGGCGAACAATTCCGCCCATCCTGAAATTTTCCAGCGGGGCATTTACCTTACCGCGTCTGCGGGCCGTTCCGCGCCGGTGCTGGCGGAGCACATCTTCTTTCTCATGCTTTCCCTGATTTACAACTCCCGGGAACTGGAACAGCAGCAGCGGGACCACAGTTTTAACAACCTCTACCGGGACCGCCGGGGGCTTTACACCAAGACTATCGGCATTCTGGGGCTGGGGCACACGGGAAAGGCCCTGGCAACCCGCGCCAAGGCATTCGGCATGACCGTGCTGGGCTATGACCGGGAGGCCTTTGAGGTTCCGCCAGGTGTGGACAGGGCCTACTTTGCCGACAGGGGCCAGAATATCGATGAAATCCTGAAAGAGAGCGATATCGTGGTCCTGGCGGTACGGCTTTCCGATGAAACCTACCATTTAATTGATGACCGGGCCCTGCATTTAATGAAGCCCACGGCCTACCTGGTGAACATGGCCCGGGGCGCGGTGGTGGATCAGGTGGCCCTGCACAAGGCGCTGGTGAACAAGACCATCGCCATGGCGGCCAGCGACGTGTTCGACCCGGAACCCCTCCCAAAGGACAGCCCCCTCTGGGATCTCCCCAACTTCGTGATCACCCCCCACTGCACCCCGGAGATTCCCGACCTGGCCCTGAGCGGCCTCAATATTATCTGCGACAACATCAAACTGTACCGGGAAGGGAAGCCCCTGCGGAATCAGCTTGATGCACGTGATGTTTATACAAAAGGAGTAAAGTGATGATCTACGACAAAATTGAAAACGCCAAATTCTATTACGGTATCAGCCCCCGGATAGATAAGGCCCTGCGTTTTTTGCAGGAAAATGATCTGGGTAAGGTTAAGGAAGGGAAGACCCCCATCGGCCTTGATAAAGACGGGGAGGATGTGGTGGTGAACTGCTGGATGAATACCACCAAGCCCTACAGCACCGCCAAGCTTGAAACTCATCAGGAATTCCTTGACCTTCATTATTTGGTGGATGGCAAGGAGGATCTCTTTGTCGGCTTTGTGCAGGACACCAGCAAACTCCTTGAGGAAAAACCCGACATCGACTGCAAATTTTACGAAGGCTTTTCCCGGCCCCTGCCCATCGGGGCCAACCGCTTCCTGCTGCTCTTCCCCACGGACACCCATGCCCCCGGCCTGAACCATCAGGACAAGGAAAGTCAGACCAACAAAAAGATACTGATCAAAATTAAAGTTTGACGCGAACATTGCGGAAAGCGGCGGGCATCAAAAGGCGGAGGTTGCGTTGTGGCTGAAATGAGTCTTTCATCGATCCGGAAAAAAGAGAAGGTTACCGATCTGGTGCTGACCCAGATTAAGGATTCCCTGAAGCGGGGTGAACTAAAACCGGGGGACAAACTCCCCGGCACCAGCGAACTTGCCGCTAAAATGGGGGTGGGAATTTCCTCTGTCCGGGAAGCAATAAAAATGCTGGAAAGCCTTGGGGCCGTGGAATCCCGTCAGGGGGAGGGCACCTTTGTGTGCAACGCCCTGCGGGAAGGGGCGGCCAATGCCTTTGAGATACAGTTTATGCTTTTGCCCCGGACCGCGGAATATCTGGCCCAGTTTAGGGAGTTCTTCGAAACCGCATACACCCAGCTCGCCATGGAACAGGCTAGCCCTGCGGATCTGGAACAGGTTGAAGCTATGGTTGTTGTGCTGGAAGAAAAGGTAAAACGGCTGTCCCCGGCTGCCCTGATGGAACCAAAGGATGAACTTGATTTTCACCGAAGCATCCTCTATTGTACCCATAATCCCTATATCATTAAAATTGGGGAAGTTTCTCTGGAACTGTTTTTTGACGCCGTCCAGGACCAGCTGACCCCCTTAAAAATTAACGATGCTGCGGAGGATCACCGGAATATTCTGGAAGCCCTCCGCAATAAGGATATTGCGCTGCTGCATAAGGTTTTCCGGAAAAACATTCCGGCCTGGCAGGCGCGGTTTAAGGATTCAAATTAACAGGGGAATATATGCAGCAAGTTTTTAAAATAACAGATTGGCAGGCGGTACAATACGATACGGGTTTAGCGGACCATTCCGTACCGGCTGATAAAGACGGCTGGTTCAGCGCAAAAGTGCCCGGCGCTATTCAGTACGATCTCATGGCCCAGGGGAAAATCGAAAACCTCTACGCCTCCACCAGGGCGGCCTTTGACTGCGCCTGGGTGGCAAAAAGCGACTGGCTCTACAAAGGCGAATTTGATACGCCGGTGGAAGCCGCCGATGCGGGCACCGTAATACTGCGGATGAAGGGTATCGACACCTTTTCCGAAGTGTGGCTTAACGGGACCCTCCTGGGGGATACCGCCAATGCCATGCGGGTTTACGATTTTCCTGTAAAGGCCGGGACGCTTGCGGCGAAGGGCAAAAATACCATCCTGGTGCGGGTAAAGTCCCACGAGCGGATGGTTGTTGATAAAATTGATGAAGCGGAAAAGCATTTGCATAATGGCCGGGAAATCGAAGGTACTCTGGGAAAATCCCTGATCCGCCGCTACCAGCGCAGTTTTTTTAACGGCGGATCAAGCCTGCTTAATTTGGGAACCGGGGTGCTGGGAATCGGCATCAACCGGGATGTGGAACTTCTGGTGTATCCTGCGGCATATCTGTCTGACCTTTTCTACCGCACTGAAAAAATTGAGAATGCCAAATCCAGCGGCAAGGTGATCTTTACCGCGGAAAATGCTGACAGTAATACTGCGATTAGGATTACTGTTACCGATGCTGAGGGTAAGACGGCGGCTGTTGTAGAAAAAGCGCTGGTGAAGGGTGAACAGGAAATCCCCCTTTCCATCGACAAGCCGAATCTCTGGTGGCCTGCGGGTTACGGCAAGGCATACCTTTACCAGCTCAAGGCGGAAGTGATTCAAAACGGAAAAACCGTACAGGAGCTGAATCAGAAGATCGGCATCCGCACGGTGGAACTGGTCAAAAAAGACCCCTCAGGGAAACAGACTTTCTACTTTAAGGTTAACGGCAGGAAGGTGCTGATCCATGGGGAAAATCACATCCCCCTGGATTACATCAAATGCTATGCCACTGATACGGAATACGACCGGATCTTCAAACTGCTGGAGAACCAGAACGTCAACCTTGTCCGCATCTGGGGCGGCGGCGTGGTGGAGGAAGATTCCTACTACGAACGCTGCGATGAAATGGGCATCCTCATCTGGCACGACATGTTCCTCCACAGTAATACCTATCCCGACTACGACAGCGAATTCACGGCCAACTACATGGCGGAAGTTGAGGGGATCATCCGCAAGGTGCGGCCCCATGTCTGCTTCGCCCTGATCTGCGGGGGCAATGAGCAGCAGGAAGGCTGGGACGAGTGGGGCTGGAAGGGAACACTGGACCGCTTCTACGGGGAAAAATTCTTCAATGAACTGGTCCCGCCCCTGGCGGCAAAACTCTGCCCGGACCTGCCCTACATTCCCAACTCCCCCCACGGCGGCGCGGATTGCCAGTCACCGGCGGTCGGGGAATGCCACAACTGGGGGAATTTTTACAACAGCACCAAGGACCCCCTCTTTGTCACCGAAACCTGCTGGACCCACGAAAGCTATTCCCGGCCGGAGACCCTCAAAAAGTATATGGGCCTGGACGTGGACGCCCCGGAATTCTCAACCCTGGGCTGGAGCGAAAAATGGCAGGAGCGGACCCATTTGGGAATCCACAACCGCATGCCCTACACGAGCTGGTTCACCGTAGAAACACTGCGGGCCTACCTGCACAACCTGGAACTGGAACAGCTCCGCGCGGATTACAGCGCCTTAAGCGAGTACCGTTACCGCAGTCCCTCGAATTCCGGGGTGGTCTACTGGTCCCACAACAAGGGGGGCCCCCTCTTCCAGTTCGGCTGCGTGGATTACGGCGGATATCCCATGATGCCCTACTACGCGGTGAAGCGGATCTTCGATCCCATCGGCGTACACGCCCACCGGGATGTGTCGGACATTAACGTGATGCTCTCCAACCACACCGCCGATGCCCTGCCCATCACCGTGGAGGCGTATCACCTGGACAAACAGGGCAAGGCCCTTGGCAAATGGACCTGGGAACATAAGCTTGAGTCCGGGGCGCTTGTCCGGGCCGGACGGCTGGAAGATCTCTACAGCAAGGTTCACAACCGGCTGGAAGAGGTGATCTACGTCTGCGCGATCCGCGACGGAAAACCCGTTGCCGAAGATATGCTCTTCCTCTGCCCCTTCGGCGAATACGAAGGTGAATACCGGCCCCTCAAAATCAAAGCCGAGAAACTTGGCGCCGATAAAATCGCGGTGGACAAATGGCGGATCACAGTGAACGCCGAAACCCCGGCGCGGCTTATCGAGCTGGAAAGCAACCACAAGCTCCTCTTCACCGACAACTACTTCCCCATGATAAACGGCAGGGAAAAGGTGATAGAGGCAACGCTGCTGGAAAAAACCAGTGATGAGCCGGTCAAGCTGATTGCGGGAATTCTGGGCGCGGAGAGTACACAGACGGTGATTTTAAATTCTCAATAGCACGAGGGCGGGATTAGTCCTGCGGGGGCGTGCCTGTCACCTTTGCGCCCCCTTCTTCAAGCCAATGCCCGTTCAACAGCGCGGTTTATAAATTCCGAACGATTTTGTGTCACGGTATCAAGCTGAGCCAAAAGCCCTTCGTTCATCATGATATTAATGCGGCGCGCCTTCGTCGTAACCGGAACAACCGCAATAGCAGTAACAATAAAATGGTAGTTTGTCTGCCATTCACTCCAGTCTTCCCATGTCTGAAGGATCTGTTCTAATGTTCGCGGCGGCGGTAATTTTGCCGTCTGTGCATAATATGCTAAAATCTCGTGCGCGTTTCGTACCGCATCATCAAAGCTTGTTCCGGCTGATACAAGGCCCGGCAAATCCGGAAACACTACGCCGTAGTTCCCGTTATCTTCTTCAACAAGCGCAATATACTTTTCCATTACTGCCTTACCCATCAAGATAAACATTCACACGATTCTACTCATTGTCAAGCGGTTCAAATCTTGTTGTCCGGTGGTATTTTTACGGCATTTTTGGTGTCAGGCACCCCTGCGTTCCCCGCGGTATAACCGTTGCCGGTACCCCAGGCCGCATGGTCGCCCGTGGCCGGAAGCGTGGACGTCAGGGCGGGGCCGGTGAAAGTCCAATTCGGTGTCAGGCACCACCTGCGTTCCCTTTTTTTTTCGTGTGTTTCGTGTCGTTTGTGGTTTAAATTTTTAAAAATTCTATCTTAACCAGTGAAAATCTGTGAATATTTTTTTTCATGCGTTTGTCATGACGCCCGGATGTCGGGCATACCGTTAGAGTATAAAACGCGGTTCCTAGTCCGGTCTCAATGCTGCCGTCCCATCCCCTCCGGCGTTTACGGTTCCCAATACAGCTTGGGGAACACCGAACCTGCCCCATCGATGCCGCCGACAAGGCCCGCAACCCAGCCCCCCAGCGACTTCCAGTACTTACCACTGCCGGAACCGTCACCAATGCCCCACTCGGTATGAGTACCCGTAGTGGGCCACGCCGTGCTGGCGAACTTTGTCGCGCCGGTGTTGCTTGCAGGGGAGCCAATGCCGTAAGTAGGCGCATTGGCGCCGGGTCTATACAGCCAATAGCAAGCGGTGATGGGGCCGCCGGAGCCGTTCCTGCCGCTGATGCCGCCGACATAAGCAGTGCCCGACACGATGCCGGTGTTAGAGCAGGCGATAATGGTGTTGCCAGTGAAGTTGTTCCCGCAAATGCCACCTACATCAGAAGAACCCGACACGGTGCCGATGTTAGAGCAGGCAGTGATAATGGCGCTACGGCTGATGCCGCAGATGCCGCCTATTTGAGAAGCACCCGACACGGTGCCGGTGTTAGAGCAGGCGGTGATGGTGCTGCTGCCAGTAGAGTTGTTCCCGCAGATGCCGCCGACAGAGGAATAGCCTGACACGGAACCGGTGTTAGAGCAGGCGGTGATGGTGCTGCTGCCAGTAGAGTTGTTCCCGCAGATGCCGCCGACATAAGTACCACTACCTGACACGGCACCGGCGTTAGAGCAAGCGGTGATGGTGCCAGTGTTGGTGCCGCAGATGCCGCCGACCATATCATTATAGTAAGTCACGGCACCGGTGTTAGACACAGTGCCGGTGTTAAAGCAGGCGGTGATGGTGCCAGTGTTGGTGCCGCAGATGCCGCCGGTTGCTACAGCGCCAGATAAAGTGGTCAACACGGTGCCAGCGTTAGAACAGCCGATGATGGTGCCCCAGTTTGCACTGCAAATGCCACCGACCGCAGCAGGACTCGACACGCTACTACCTGCATCGATATGTATATTCCGCAGAGACCCGCTTGAAAAGTAAAAAAGGCCGCTCGGTTCCCAACCAGTCTTTTCCGCATATAGATTCAATATAGTCTTATCATTGCCGTCAAAGGTGCCGGTGAATTGTGTTGTGTATGATGTTCCAATGGGAGTCCAATTCTGCTCTACTGGCTTTGGTCCGCCTGTGTTTGTCGTATTCCCCAACAGGTCCAGGTCGGCCTCCTGCACGTAGCTGCCGCCACGGGTTGTAGCATTGGTATTGATGAGCGCAAACTCGGCGTAGGTGTTGATGGGGCGATAGCCGTTGAAGGGTCCGCCGACTATGGGGTCTGGCAGTTTAAGTGCGTATGGGCTTGCAGTGTCAAAGAGAAGGGTAACAGGGATGCCATCATCCGCCCGCCGCCCAATCAGAATAGGGGTAGTCGGATAATTGGGAGCGGAAAAAGTGAAACTATAAAAAGTCTTGCTGTTCACCGGCAAGGTATACGCGCTGCCGTAAACAGGAATGGTTTCGGCGCTGCCATCGGTATACACAATATCAAGGGAGCCGGTAGCCCACCCGGCATACACGATGATGTCCGCAAACACCGGGGTTGACGCGGTAAACTTGGCGCCCAGCGTAACTCCGCCATCGGCTGATTTGTACCAACCAGCAAAAGTGTAGCCGGGTCTGGCGGGCTGTGTTGGCAGCGCGTCTATCGTGGTTGCCGGAACGGTCACGGTCTTGCTTGCCGGACTTGCGTCAGTATCGCCACCGTTTTTGTCGAAGGTTACCGTGTAGGTATTCGCCATCCACTGGGCATACACGGTGATATCCCCCATCACCACAGTCGCCGCGGTAAACTCGGCGCCCAGCGTAACTCCGCCATCGGCTGATTCGTACCAGCCGCCGAAGGTGTACCCGGTTCTGGCAGGGTCCGTAGTGGGCAGTGATACGGTTCCGCCATAGGTGGTTGTATTGCTTGGCGGACTTGCGTCAGTATCGCCGCCATTTTTGTCGAAGGTCACCGTGTAGGTGTTAATGGTCCATTTGGCATACACGGTGATGTTCGCCGTCACCGGTGTCGTCTCGTCAAACACAGTTCCGCTGCCATCGGCCGCCGTGTACCAGCCAGCAAAGGTGTAGCCGGTTCTGGCAGGCTGTGTCGGCAGCGGGTTTACCGTCCCGCCGTCTGCAACAGATGCCGTCTGCGGGTCTGCTTCTGTACTGCCTGAATCGGTGTTGTTTTTGTTAAAGGTTACCGTGTAGTAGTTGGGCGGCGGGTTCCACCTGGCATATACGGTGATGTCCGCCCTCACCGGGGTTGACGCCGTAAATTCTGTACCCCAATCGCCGCCGTCACCGTTTGCCGTCCACCAGCCCTCGAAGGTGTGGCCTGCCCAGGTGGGGTCCGTAGTGGGCAACGCGTCAATCCTGGTTGTCGGAACGGTCACGGTCTTGGTCGGGGGGCTTGCATCGGTATCGCCGCCGTTTTTGTCAAACCGTACCGTGTAGGCGCTTGCCGTCCACTGCGCGTATACGGTAATGTTCGCCATCACCGATGTTGAGGTGTTAAACACGGTTCCGCCGCCATTTGCCGCCCTGTTCCAGCCGGTAAAGGTGTAGCCGGGTCTGGTGGGCGCAGCAGGCAGCGGGTCTATGGTACCGCCCTGCACGGCGGGCATCCTCTGCGGGTCTGCTTCCGTACTGCCTGAGTCGCTGTTGTTTTTATCAAAGGTTACCGTGTAGATGACAGGCGGTGGAGCCGTGCCAACGATAACGGTGACCATGTAGGTTTTGCTTATCCCGCCATCGCTTACGGTGTAGCGCACCGGGCCGGAGAAATTCATTGGCCCGGTCCTTGAGGGGCTCAGGGCCGCATTGGCGGGAAGGGTGGTAATGGCCGTGGTCATATTGGTCACATCGGTCCCGTTGGGTACGTTGACGGTGATGGTCAATGCCGCCTGATCTATAACGCCAATGGCCGTTTCAGGAGCGGTGGTCTTAAAGGTCAGTATCGCCGGAGGCTGGGGGAGTTCTTCGCCGGGCTCCTCAACTGCCGGAGGCCAGTCTTCCTTCGGGATCAGCTCATGGATAAAATTATTGCACCCGGTCAGGAGAAGAATGGATATGAGCAGCAGGGCAATTCTGGTTTTCATTGAAATAGACCCTTTTTCAATACCGTAATCTCTACCCGGCGGTTCCGGCGGCGGCCCACTTCGGTGGCGTTGTCCCCCAGGGGCTTCGTACCTCCCCAGCCCCGAATGTCAAAGCGCTCACGCGCTATGCCCCGCTGGACAAGGGCATCCACCATGCGCCGCGCCCGCAGCATGGACAGCTCCATATTACTTATCGGAGAGGGCGAGGGCACATCGGCCACATGGCCCTCTACCAGAAAACGACGGTCCGATGGGACCAGCTTCAGCGCGGCGGCTATCATGTTCAGCCGGGGATATTCCACGGACAGAAACTGATCCGAATCGGAAACATAATGGATATTCCAGATGGTCATCATGACGCCCCGCATAATCTTGTCGATGGCGATGTCCTCTTCATTTTTGAGCGCTTTCCTGAGATTGGAAAGTATCTCCAGGTCGCTCTTGTTCAAGGGCAGCCGGGGTTTAATGGTAATACCCGCCTCAAGGGCCGGGATAAAGATGGGCCAATCGGTTTCCGGGATCATGTCCACCCCGCCCCCGACATGGAGGCGGAGAAAGGGGGCATTTGGGATTTCCCATACCAGATTCAGGCGGGCGCCCGCCATCATATTTGTGGTAAAGGATTCCTGCATGTTACGGGGTCCCGGATGTATGACCGAATCGTGGATGGTTTTGTAGAACACGGCGCCGAACCCCGCTTCCGGTTGTATCCCTAACCCCTTGGGAAGGGGAAAGGTATAGCCAAACTTAAAGAGCAGGGGAAACATGGTGAGATCCTCAACATATATCCGGTAGGGGTTTGCTCCCTCAAAATAAGATATGCCTGATTCCAGGGAAAAATCGAAGCGCCGCCATTCATATCCCAGGGCGGCCCGGAACCCCGGCCAGGGCTTCAAAAAAATCGGAGCAGTAAATTCCGGGGAGTATGGATGGAAGTAATATTGCCCCGTCACCTTAATGGAAAAAGGCTGATCCACCCATTCCGTTGTCTGTGCCCCGGCATGGGCCGGAAAGGCAAGGAACAGAACGGTTGCGGCCAGGCAGAAAAACAGGGGGGAGAATTTATACGGCGCTGCGGGTAAGCTTACCAAACTCATTGGGGAAAATTATGGTCTCATTTTATGAAAAGTTCAATGATGCAGCGCCGGCGGGGAAATATACCTTCATCATAATTAATTTTTTTGCCGATAATGTGAATACAAAGGGAAGTCCGGCTTCTTGATTTTGTCATATTATGGAGAAAGAAATGAAAAGAGTAGGTATGTTCTTGTTTGTTCTGGTATCAATTACCGCAATTAGTTTTGCCCAGACCGCTACGGAACCGGCGCCGCGGCCCGCGCCCGTACGGCCGGGACAGGCCGCAGCTCCGGCCGCACCGGCGGCGCAGACGAGTTCCGCAGCGGCCCTGCCGGCGGCCTTGCCGGCAAAAAAAACCAATTTGGACATAGAGATGAGCCTGGGCGTACCGGTGCATTTTACCAATAATATAGATGGTCCCGCTGAAAATACCGTCAACGTTGCCACAGGGATAGGCCTTACTTATAATATTCTCTCCTGGCTGGGTATCAGTTTTGATGCGGATTTTGCCTTTGCACAGAATACCTCCTCGGTATCCTTAGCATCCAAGGCTTCCAATTTTTATTCGATATTCAGTACCAATGTTTTATTAGGTCCGATTTTTTATCTCTATGCTGATGATCATTTCAGGATTCCCCTGGCGGTTGACGTTCATTTTGGCTTTAACAAGGCGGACTACAGTGAAATCGGCGACCCGAACGGTAAAGTAGTCAGCCAGAGCATATCCCTCCTGGGGCCGGCCCTGCAGATTGGCCTTCAGTTTCATTTTTCAAAGGACTTCTATATTATGAGCCGCATCGCTGTTACCTGCGATATCGTTTCCTTTGGCACAAATAAAACCGGGGGGGTGGAATCTGATCGGGAGACCCCTGAAATGAGCGCTACCTGGGGAATTAAGCCCGTTCTTGGTGTGGGTCTGCGGCTCTGAATTGGAAGAACAGGTAGTCTCGCAAAGACAATTGGCCGCAGCGGTACAGCTTGCCAAAACGGATAAACATGCCCTTAATGCCCTGCTCCATGATTATATGCCCTTTATCAAAAAGTGCGTGTCCGGTGTTTTCTTCAAAGGACAATCAAAAGAGGACAACCTTACCGATGCCATGCTTGCCTTTGCCCACAGCGTCCAAACATATAATCCCGAACATGGCGCGTTTATTCAGTATGCGGCGGTAGTAATCCGCAACCGCCTCATCGACAACGCCCGAAAAGAAATCGCCCTGCAAAAGCCCCTGTTTTCATTATCCGCCAGGGTAGATGAAAAAGATATAACCTGGGAAGCGGATACGGCGCGGCAGGTCTACAACCGTGCGGAAGAGGAAAACAATTTACGATTTGAAATTGATGCCCTTAACACTGAATTTTCAGAATACGGCTTTTCGTGGGCGGCGCTGTTAAAAAACTGCCCCAAACAGGAACGTTCCCGCCGTATCTGCCAGCGCATTGCCGCAGCCGTGCGGGAAAATCCCGAACTGCTCGCCGGTATGCTCAAGACCCGTCAGCTTCCGGTAACGCGTCTTGCAGAAACCTTTCCCCGGAAGGCGCTGGAAAAATACCGTCAATATATTGTCTCGCTCATCATACTGGCTTCGGGGGATTATCCGTATGTGTATTCTTTTGTCCCGCAATTTTTTACCGGGGAGGAAACTGTATGAAAGGTGTCATTGTGCAGGTAGGGGAGCCGAAAAGCATCGCGCTCTTTAACAATGGAAAAATCGGCGCGGTACCGACCCCCGCCGATTGCCGTGTGGGAATGGTGATTGACGTATCATATAACCGGAGAAAATTTATTTTCCTGGGTTTTTTTATTTTTTTTGTGCTTTTTGGCGTTTTGTTATCGGTGCGGTTTCTTTGTTTTTCACCAATAGGATATGTACAAATAATCTACGGCCAACAGGCGAATAAAACAGTATCCCTTGAACTTTCGTATAATTATTTTGAACGTGTAATAGGTGCAAAGCCGCTTAACACCTTTTCTGTCGCCCCCATAATGGATATGCGTATCAAGGGAAAATCTATCAATGACGCATACCGGACAATACTGGAAACATTGGACAGTTCCGAAACATTACGCTCGCAGAATTATATTACCGTGCGTGTCGCCCAGGACAATCTTGAAAAAGCAAGAAAAATTGAACAGGGTCTTGCGCTTTTGGCAGATACGAGCGGTAATTACAATAACCGCGGCATAACCTTTGAATTGTATACGCTTGAATTATACCAAAAGACAGAGCCTGGTGCGTCCGCATTGCCGCAGGAAGAACGCAGCCCCTGGTACGGTGAACATCGCAGCGGTAGAAGAAATTAATAAAAAATCATACCCCTACCCCCCCGTTTTGCGCCTTCCGTTTCCGTATCCTATTGTATAGACAGAGCGCAAAGGGGCTGCCGATGGCGCCCCGCTCTGCAGCTACTTTATGGATGTATGTTATGAAACATACGAAAGGGGGATTTTATATGAAACGGACAAAAATTGCAGGTTTCCTGGTTTTGCTGATGATTGCCGCCGGTACAAACGTTTTCGCACAGACGGCGAGTGATTTTACCGTATGGAAGCATCCGGGCGTGGCAAAGCATCCGACAACAGATTTCGGCACGGTCATTACCGGTTATACCGGAAGCGCGCGGGCGGTAACTATTCCCGCAACGATTAATGGGTCGCCGGTAATCGGCATAGAAGATTATGCCTTTATGGGTAATACGAACATTACATCCGTAATCATTCCCGATAGTGTAAAAAGCCTTGGGGATAATGTGTTCCAGAATTGTACCGCCCTTACCTCGGTAACGCTTCCTGCCTATCTTAAAAAAATAGATAACAGCGCATTTGCAGGATGCACTTCCCTCAGAACGGTTGCACTGCCCAATAGTGTAACTAAAATAGGTTTTCAAGCGTTCCAGGGATGTACCAGCCTTGCCTCAATAACGGTTCCCAGCAGTGTAACTAAAATAGAAGATTGGGCGTTTATGTCCTGTCCGGCGCTTAATTCGGCTTCACAAACAGCAATACGGGCAAAGGGCTATAAGGGAACTTTTTAACTCTAATGGAATGGTAAGGAGTACCGTATGAAAAAGTTGTCGGTGGTATTAATGATTTTAATAATGACTGCGGCTGCGTCATTTGCCGCTGAAAAAAGCGGTGTGGTTTTACTGAAAACCGCTACCCTTGATAAAAAGGGCAACACGGAAATCCGTGTCTACCTTGACACCACAGGCAACGGTGTAACGGATACGGTGCTTGGTTTTGAGAAAAAAGTTAAGCAATCCGAAACAACCCCTGTGTTACAGGAATTAGACACGCTTATCAAAGAAGGTTCGCGTATTACCTTCGATGACGCGAACGCGAAAAAGCCGGATTTTACGCGCATCATTTGGCATGATTTGATTGCCATTGATAGTGTATCAATGGCCCAAAGGTTTCCGAATATGTACTGGTTTCCCGCCGCTTTTAAAAACGCGGGAAACTAAAATTGACGGCGTGCCAAACCGATTGAATAAATTGCAAGCCCCCCTTCCCGTAATGTTCGCCAGGCTGCCTCTGCAGTACCGGTTCCGGGTGTTTCCGGGATGGCTTTGTAAAATGCCGCCGCCTCAAGGCCCTTGCCCCGCGAAGCTTCTTCCAGCAGGGCTGCAATTTTATCCGCCCCTTGTCCTGCCCTTAACTGATATTCACCCAGCCGCCAGCGCCATCGAATTTCCGCATTCTTTCCCGCGCCTCTGATCAGGGGCCGGGACCCCAGAAAAAGAACCCTGTCGGTAGTTCCCGGCGGCATGCCCCGGCTTTCGTCCCGGTCCCGGGCATAGACGTCCAGCAGTTCCGCTATCAGATCAACGGAGACCGACGGCTCTTTTACTTTGAATGGAAAAGCCGCAGTTACCGGGACCATTGCAGCGTCCGGCGTCACCCACGAAGCAAGCAGCCGGTCCAATGGTTCGGTGTATTTGCTGAATTGTGTTTCGCCTTCAAAAGAAAGATCGTTTAAGGCAAAGGTGGATTCCGCAGTATTACTGTTTACCCGCAACCTCCGGTGCAGGCCCTTTTCCCATTCGGCATAGATCCGGGAATGGCGGGTTAAAACAAACTGGTGCCAGAAGGCGGAATCCAAAAGACCCGCCGCAAAGAGCTGACGCAGTATTTCTGCGGAATTGATGATCTCCTGTTCGTCCTCGTCCCAGTAGCCGTAGATCAAATAGGCGTGGGTAAGGATGCCCGCCTCCTTGAACGCGGCACAGGCGCGGACCACATCTTCAAGGACTATGCCTTTACCAATACGTTTGAACCCCGCTTCAGTTGCCACTTCGATCCCCGCTGAAACCCCCACGAGCCCACCGGCGGCAAGGAGCGCCGCAGTATCGGGGGTGAAACCTTTTTCAAAACGGATATTTCCCCAAAAGGTGAGGGGCAGTCCGGCATCGCGGTTGAGTTCCGCAAGACGGATAAGCGAAGAAACCGGCGCCGCCTCATCAACCAGATGCACCCCATGGACGCCGGTTTGTTCTGCCTGTTCCGCGAGGTGGCGGAAAAGCGCCGCCGTGTCCACCGGCGCAAAACTGCGGATATAGTCCAGGGTAACGTCGCAAAAGGCGCAGGCGTGCCAGTAACAGCCGTGGGCAAGATAGGCCTTGAGCCAGTGCCCGTCTGACCAGAGCCGGTGCATGGGGTTCACATCGTCCACGGGGTAGAGGTAGCGGGAAAAGTCAAGATCCCGGTAATCGGGGAAAATCGTTTTTATCGACTCATCATCGATCCGGCGGAACCGGGCAAAATCATTAGCATCGTTTTTTGTGCCATCACAGATGATTGCGGGGTCGGCGGTAATTTTTCCATCGTCTGATCGGTACATGGTTTTGTAGATGATCGATTTATCCCGGTTATTCTGATCCAAAATTGCTTCCCATGAACCGTAGCCCCGGTCAAAGGAGAGGTAATCAACATAATCGAAGATGCGCGAATCATCCATGAACCGCAGTTCGGTATTCACATAGCCGCCCCCGGCAATGATCGCGGCCTTATTGCCAAAACGCAGTTTTGCTGATATACCGCAGGTAAGGGCCCCCGCAAGGCAGCCGGGGAAGGGGATCGTGAGGCCGATGAGAAACGGACTTTCAGCGAGGCGCCCTTCGGAGGAATTGAAGATGCCTGTTACATAATCCCATTCTTCTTCAAGATAGGGGGCATAAAAATTTTTCAGGATGTAGCCGTCAAGACTTTGTTTAAGATCATCGAAATCGCGGAGCCCCGCGCCGGTATTTCCCGAGTAACGGACAAGTGAGAAATTCGGGTCCAGGGCCTGGGTGATAAAGTCCGCCATATCTGCCAGGAGTTTTCCCGCCAAAAGCGGGGCGTCTTCGGGGAGGGGACTGCCGCCGAAATTTTCCAGGCAGGCGTCAAAACGGGGGCCGCCGGGGAAGACGCCGTTTGCCAGGGTGAGAAAGTGGCCCCATTCTCGGTCCCTGCCCCGCAGAAAACTGATGAGCCGATCGATCATGTTGATCCAGCGGTCGGCTTCGGATAAAAAACGTTCCGCAATAGGGTCGTGCGGTTCTACGCCGGCAAAAATTTTCTCCAGCCCGGCGCGGCAGAAGATCTTTTCAAAAAGGCCGATGGAGTGATCCCGCACAATAACCTGCTGCCCCTGTTTTTCGAGAAAAGTCTTGAGATAATAGAGGCTGGGGTAGGGGGTGTTGAGCTGGGTGAAGGGGGGCTGGATCAGGCAGACCGAGGCGCTCATTGGATACCTTCTTTCCGCTGAAAGGCGGGGCAGTGTTGGCCCGTGGCCCGGAACACCTCAATTGAGGGCAGATTCCGGCACTTTATCCCAAAGAGCACACAGGACCGGGGGAACGATTGTTCCCAGGTGATCTTGAAGTGGACGCATTTGATACAGTCCGGGGCGCGGGCGCCCTGCTCATTATTCATTATAGACAATTTACCATAATTTGGAGTATCCTCTCATTATAATGAAAACGTTAAGCGGTGTCCCCGTATCTTCAGGCATAGTCAGCGGAAAGGCCTTCCTCCATGTGGAAAGCGAATTTCCCGAAATCGTCCGTTACAGCCTCAGCGAAAATCAGGTTGAAGCGGAGCTGAAACGGCTGGACAAGGCCATCGCGGAGTCGCTGGAGGATCTCAGGACCGTCCATGGACGGGCGCTCCGGGAGATGAGCAAGGATCTCTCTGATATTTTTGCCGCCCACATCATGATGCTGGAGGACCCGGACTTCATCGATCAGCTCAGGACCGGGATACAGAAAACATTGCAGAACGCCGAGTGCGTGGTTTCGGATATTGCCCGGGGGATGATGCAGAAGATGATGGCCTCCCCGGACCCCCTTTTCCGGGAACGGGCGGTGGACATCAACGACATTTCCCGGCGGATTCTGACGGTCCTTCTGGGGATAAAGCAGATATCCCTGTCGGAGCTTGACCGGGACGTGATCGTGGTGGCCCATGATCTTTTGCCCTCTGAGGTGCTCACCATGAACAAGGCCCATGTCAAGGGCTTCGTCATGGACGGCGGCGGACGGACTTCCCACACGGCGATCCTCGCGCGGGCCTTCAACATCCCCGCGGTGCTGGGGCTTTCTATTGCAACCAAAGAAATCAAGAACGATGATATGCTGGTGGTGGACGGCAGCGCCGGACAGGTTACCATCAACCCTGACCAACAGGAACTGAACGCCTACAAAAAGGCCGGCACCCAGTACCGCAAAAAGCAGGATGAATTCCTCACCATACGGGACCTGAGCGCGGAGACCATTGATGGCTGCCGGGTTGCCCTCAAGGCAAACATTGAAATCCCCGAGGAAGCTGAACAGGTGCTTCACTACGGAGCCGAGGGGATCGGGCTTTACCGCTCGGAATTTCTTTTTCTTACCCCCGGCCAGGCCGCGGAAGAGGAGATGCAGTACCAGGCCTATTGTCAGGTGCTCAAGGCCCTTGGGGGCTTGCCCGTAACCATCCGCACCATGGACATTGGGGGCGACAAGATACTCCCGGACTTTCAGGTTACCAGCGATGAACGGAACCCCCTTTTGGGCTGGCGGGCGATCCGTTTCTCCCTTGCATTGCCGGAGCTGTTCAAAACCCAGCTCCGTGCGATCCTCCGCTCCAGTGCGGAAGGGAATGTGCGGATCATGTTCCCCCTGATTTCCGGCATTGAAGAACTGGAACAGGCCCGTGTCCTGCTTGATGAGGCCAGGGCCGAATGCCGCGCCAAGGCTCAGCCCTTTGCGGACAATATTGAAGTGGGGGTCATGATCGAAGTGCCCTCCGCCGCCATGACCGCGGATATTCTTGCCAAGAGTTCGGACTTTTTTTCCATCGGCACCAATGATTTGATCCAGTATTCCCTGGCGGTGGACCGGGGCAACGAGCGGGTCAATTACCTTGCCCAGCCCTGTCATCCAGCGGTGCTACGCTTTATAAAGACGACGATAGACGCCGCCCACCAAAAGGGCATCAAGGCGGCAATGTGTGGGGAACTTGCCGGGGATTCTTCCATGACAGCGTTACTGTTGGGATTAGGTCTGGATGAATTCAGCATGACCGCTCAGTCCATTCCGCAGGTGAAGGGGATCGTCCGGGCTGTGTCGATGAAGGACTGCCAAAAGCTGGCGGAAGAGGTCATGAAGGGTACTTCCTGGAAACAGAACGCCGCTTTAGTAAGCGCCTGGATGGCCAAAAATTTCCCCGCCGAATAGTATGGAATTTAACCCCAACACCAAATACCGCAAACTCCCGGTGGTGGTTTTGGCGGGCAGGCCCAATGTGGGAAAGTCCACCCTCTTTAACCGGCTGCTCCACAAACGCCGGGCCATCACGGACCCTACGCCGGGGGTGACCCGCGACCCGGTGGAAATGGACGCCTTTATTCAGGGCAAGCCCTTGCGGCTTATCGACACCGGGGGTTTCAAACTGGTCCGCGAAGGGGACCCCTCAGAAGCCCTTGACGATCTGGTCGTAGAAAAAACCCTGGAAACCCTGGAGAAGGCGGACCTGATCGTGCTCATCCTTGCCGCCGGTGAATTGTCCGCAGAGGATGAGGAGTTTATCAGTTTCCTGCGCCGCTACCGGAACCGGCTTTTGGTTGCGGTAAATAAAACCGAAGGGGGTCGCCGGGAGGCCGATGCGTGGAACCTTCTTTCCTACGGCTTCGACAAGGTCCACATGATCTCCGCCGAACACGGCGACAATATCGGCGAACTTGAAGAAGCGATTCTATCACGGCTTGATTTTTCAAAAGTAGAAAAAGCCGGTAAAGCTCGCAGTAATACTGTTGACAGTAACACTAATGACGATGGCTTCATCGATAACGCCGAAACCCGGCCCATCCGCATCGCCCTGCTGGGAAAACCCAATACCGGCAAGTCAACCCTGTCGAACCGGCTCACCGCATCCAATGCCTCTATCGTGAGTGACATTCCCGGCACCACCCGTGATGTGGTGGAAGGTGTTTTTTCCTGGAAAGGCCGGGACTTCCAGGTGCTGGACACTGCGGGGATCAGGCGGAAGACCAAGGTTACCGAAAACATCGAATACTATTCGGTGAACCGGGCGATTAAAACCATTGACGAAGCGGACATCGTGTTTCTTATGATCGATGCCGTTGAGGGACTTTCCGAACAGGATAAGAAGATCGCGGGCCTCGCCTATGACAAGGGCCGGGGGATCATTATGGTCCTCAATAAATGGGACACCATGCCCCAAATCAAAAACGCCTTTGAGGCCACCGCCGACCGGATTCGTTTTCTTTTTGGCAAGATGGAATACGCCCCCATTGTTCCGGTAAGCGCCCGTGACGGGACCGGTGTGGACAAGCTTCTCAACACCGCCATGCGGATGTTCAAGCAGTTGCAAATCAAAATTGAGACCGGTCCCCTGAACCAGGCCCTGGAACGGTGGCTCCTGGAGAGCCCGCCCCCATCGGGCCCTTCAACCCGTTTCAAGGTGAAATACGCCGTGCAGAAATCCTCAAACCCTGTGGAGTTTATTTTTTTCGTGTCCCGTCCCCGCGCGGTGAGCGAGGCATATACTTCATACCTCCGCAATAAAGTACGCAAGGACTTGGGCTTCTCTTTAGTTCCCGTGGCGGTAGAAATTCGATCCTCCGCCGGGGAGGCCGGGAAAGATCGGAAGGATACTATGGGTCATAAGAGCAGCGCCCGGAACGTCCGGCGGAAGAGGGGATGAGCCGTGGCGTTTTATGGTATTCGTGATGTTGAACGGCTCCTCAAGGTGAAGGTCCATGTACTGCGTTATTGGGAACAGGAGATTCCCCTGATTCAGCCCAAGAAGGATGTGACAGGAAAACTGCGTTATTCCAACCGGGATTTGCAGATTTTTTTGCGGCTCAAATACCTTTTGTACAACCGCCACTTTACTGTGGAAGGGGCCCGGGAAGAACTTTTCCGGGAGGCCGCCGGTGAGCATCAGGATCTCCGCGCCCAGATCGCCGCCCTCCGTTCGGAACTGGTTGATCTCTGTTTTCTCATTAACAATAAAGATGTCCCCAGGGACGCACCGTAATGCCGGTAGTGCCCGCATCCGTCCCCACAGTAGAACTATTTTCCCCATTATCACCGGAAATTCGCAGCGCACTGGAAGATGTTATCCCCCTTATCGAAAAAACCTTTCCTATTCCCGGTCGCTTTAAGCAGGGCCTGCCCGGTGATGTGGCGGAACTTTCCCGGCTCCTCACCAGCGGCCGCGGCGATCGGGGGGAATCCTATTTGGGAAAGCCGCCCCTTCTTTCGGCATATCTCCGCTACTTCCTCCCCTGGAATCTCTACCGTCTCTGCCGGCTGCTTCCTTCACTCGATCTGCGTCTTGCTGCCGGTGATGCCGTCATTGATCTTGGCTCCGGCCCCCTCACCCTCCCGGCGGCGCTCTGGATAGCCCGGCCTGAACTGCGGTCCCTGTCGCTGGAGTTCCGCTGCGTGGACCGTACCGGCGCCGTGCTGGACGCGGGGAAGAAATTTTTTTCAGGCCTCGCGGGGGAGGGGAGTCCCTGGATCATAAAAACCATCAAGGCGGATATCCGTAAAGACCTTGAAATTCGTGGGAGCAGGGCCGCACTGGTGACGGCGGTGAATGTTTTTAATGAACTTTTGGGCCACATTCCCCACACCGCTGCAGAGGCCCTTCACCGGGAGGCCGATGGGTATGCCCGTTTGCTTATGGACCTTGCCAGCGATACGGGCCG
>BOAU01000003.1 GCA_026002025.1 Spirochaetia bacterium
GGGAGAAAAGATGGCCGAAAGCGAAAAAATATGTGCCGCTGCCGGTGACCTGCTCAGACTGCGGATGAAATTGCTGCCATATCTTTATACGGCGTTCCGGCGTTATCATACCGAAGGCCTGCCGCCCATACGCGCCCTGGTTCTTGACTACCCAAAGGATGGACGTACCCATTCCATAGATGATCAATACATGCTGGGGGACAGCCTCCTGGTTGCGCCGGTGTTTTGGGGACAGACTTCACGCACAGTATTTCTGCCCGAAGGCGATTGGTACGATTTTTGGACCCATGAAAAAATCAACGGCGGGCGGACCCTCAACTATAATGCACCGCTGGATATAATCCCCGTCTTTATCAAATCCAATTCCATACTGCCCCTGGCGGAACCTGTGCAAAGTGTTGAGGCGGATACGGTATTTGATCTAACGGTGTTTTGTTTCGGCAGCGGGGAAAAGAGTTTTTCTCTCTATGAGGATGACGGCGCCACGCTTGCCTATGAAGAGGGCAAATACAATACGCTGGTTCTTTCCGAGAACGGTTCGGGAAAAACTGCCGCGCTAAGGAGCGGAATGGAAAGGCCCCGTTACAATATCCGGGAGTGGAAGTTTATAGTATGAAGCTCACATTGATGCTTAGGGCCGCTCCCAGTCAAAGAACGCCTTTTTATCGGCAGTAAAAACAGCCTTGTTTAAATTCGCAAAACCCTTCGGCGAAAGACCCCGTAATTTGGCGTCCGCAAAATCAAGCAGGGCAAGAAATTCCGATTCGTCATAACGATGCGTACCGGGCCGGTAGAAAAACGCGGCATTATCTTCGGCCTCAAGAAATTGATACAGTTCCTGCGCAGCAAGATAAGTCCCCCAATCGCCATACAAATTACCCCAGGTGTCCTCAAGCGCATTGGATGTCAGCACGTAACGGGGCGCCAGGCACGCGCGGGCAAAGTGCATGTCAAAGGGCAGGCGGTATTCGTTTAATACCGGGTGCGGACTTTGCGGGGAACCAAAGGGCAGCATGTTTTCACTGAACCAGTGGGGAAAGACTTGAGACATTCTGCCGATGGTTTCCATTTTTGTGGAGTCCTGTGTCTGGCCGTCTTTCAGCGTACCCAAAATACGGAAACTGCCGAAGCCGCCGCAGCCGGAACCTGCAACGCCCGCAAGGGCGATCCGCTCGTCATGCAGGGCGGTGCAGATTGTCTGCTTTCCAAGCCGGGAACAGCCTGCGGCAATCAGCATTTTGGGATCGATAAAATCGCATTGCAAAAGATAATCGTTAAGCCGCATGATCCCCCAGGACCAAGCCATGATGGCCTTGCCTGAAAATTCCGGGTAGGCATCGTAGATGGGGCCGCCCCCTTCACCTTTGTCAAAGGCGATTGCGTTGACATTTATGGTGGCCAAGACATAATCGCGCTCACAGAGGGCTTCCTGTTCGGCGGGGAAAGATTTTGTGCCGAAAACGGGTTCCATGGTGTAGCCGCAGACAACCGGGAACTTCCCCGGTTTATCGGGGCGCTTTATCGAAGCCTCAAAGTGGAATTTGCCGCAGTTTATTTTAACGGTCTCGGCAATGGCGGCGTTGTAAATTTTTTCGCTCTTTATAACCGTGCCGCTTACTTTTTCGCTTTGAGGCGGCATGGGGCCGTAGAGAAAATGATCAAGCATGTCCATTAAATATTCTTTCTGGGCAGGCCATTCTGCGGGTGATGTAATCCGTGTCCCATCCGGCCCCATGAAAGGATCGGGCAGTTTTTTTTGTTCCATTGATTCCCCCTTAAAGTCCGTAGGCCTTTATCTTATTCAAAATGGTCTTTCGGCTCAAGCCCAGCAGTTCCGCGGCTTTTGTGCGGTTGCCCTCACAGCGGGCCAATGCGTCAATGATGGCCTTTTTTTCCAGCGCATCCATTGACAGTGATTCTGCAGGCAGCGATTCTGCGTCTGCCGGGGGCCGCGGTGTTTGCACCGGAGACAGGGCTTTTGGCGGAGCGGCGAGCGGCGCAGCAGCAGCCATGGACGCCGCCCTCTCATGCAGATCAACATCCTCTGCGCGGATGACGTTTCCTTCGCAGTAAATCAGCGCGCGTTCAAG
This sequence comes from Spirochaetia bacterium, assembly GCA_026002025.1. The sequence continues at coordinate 2,091 of BOAU01000003.1, forward strand.
GATGTTTTCCAGTTCGCGGATATTGCCGGGGAAGGGATAGGCGGAAAGTTTTTGCAGGGCCCCGTCGTCCAGGGTATATGCGCCGGAACGGGAAGATCGTTTGGCAAGGATATGGGCGGCAAGGAGGGGGATGTCCGCGGGGCGGTCCCGCAGCGGGGGGAGGCTTATCCGCAGCACGTTGAGGCGGTAGTAGAGATCCTCACGGAAGCGGCCCTCCCGCACCAGGGTTTCCAGGTTCTTGTTGGTGGCAGAAATGATCCGGGCATTGATGGGGATGTCGCTCACGCCGCCGAGCCGCCTGACCTTCCGTTCCTGCAAGACCCGCAGGAGTTTTACCTGGAGGGGCATGGGCATCTCGCCGATCTCGTCCAGGAAGAGGCAGCCCCTGCCCGCAAGTTCAAAGAGCCCCTGTTTGCGGCCAACGGCCCCGGTAAAGCTGCCCTTCTCGTGGCCGAAGAGTTCGCTCTCCATAAGCCCATCGTGGATGCCGCCGATGTTCACCGCCACAAAGGGTTCGTCCCGGTCGGGACTGCGGGCGTGAATCTCACGGGCGGCAACTTCCTTCCCGGTGCCGCTTTCCCCGGTGATAAGCACCGTCACATCCGAGGCGGCAATTTTATCCATTTGAACAGACAATTTCCGCATCTCCGGGGTGTCCCCCACCTGCATGATCCCGCCGGCGGTGCGGCGGTCCGCTTCGATCACATTTTCCCGGCGCTTGTTTTCCACCAGCGACCGGAGCCGTATCACCAGCTCCGCGGGATCAAAGGGCTTTACCAGGTAATCCTTTGCCCCGGTCTTTAAGGCATCCACAGCATCACTGATTTCACCGTGGGCGGAGATCATGATCGCCGGGGCGGGAATGCCCTGTTTCAGCATCCATTCCAAAACCCCCTGCCCGCTTATTCCCGGCAGCTTAAGATCCAGTATCACCGCGTCAAAACTTTCTGTTTCAAGCTGTTTCAGCGCCGATTCGCCGCTTTCCGCCTCCGCCGAATCGATCCCTTCAAGTTTCAAGTATTTTTTCAGCGATTCACGGATGTTTTTTTCATCATCAACAATTAATACACGCACTTATTTATCCTCATTAAACAGTAATTCTGCGGCCGCGCCGCCGTTGTCCCGGTTTTTCAGTTCGATGGAACCACCTGCGGCTTCAACAAAACGTTTGCTGATCGAAAGGCCGATCCCGGTGCCGGTACTCTTGCTGGTAAAAAATGGATCGAAGACCCGTTTCAAATCAGCTTCGCTGATGCCCTTGCCCCGATCAACAACATTGATAGTAATACTGTTATTGCCCGCATTCCTGATAATTGACGCGCCGATCTCTTCAGGCGGCCCCCCCGCTTCCAGGGCATTGCGGATCAGGTTTTCAAAAACCGAACGAATCCGGTCAGGATCGGCGCAGATCACGCCGTCACGGATCGAATCATCGCTGATGATATTCCTGCCGCAGAGCCGCTGTGAAACTTCCGCAAGTACATCATACACCTTAAGATCGATCCGGTTCCCCGCCGCGTCCCGCAGAAAATCATTCACCCGGTACACCAGGCTGGAAATTCTGTCAACCTCTTCATTGATCCGGGAGATTTCATCCCCCGCATTTTCACCGTTCATTTTTTGCAGGATGCCGGTCTGGAGCCTGATCGACAGAAGGGGGTTTTTGATCTCGTGGGCCAGGGTGCTCGCCGCGGTACCCAGCACCACAAGATTTTTCTGCGCCGCAATTGATGCCGCCTGCGCTTCGATCCGCTCACGGTACTCCCGGTTGCGGAGGTACAGGTGGCGGATGTAAAAAACCAAGGCCAGCAGAATCAGCTCAATAAAAGGAAAGAAGACAGCCGTCAAAGTATTGGTGCGCCAATACGCGGGATGGGAGATATTGATGTAAAACCAGGCGCTCCCTGCCAGCGCGTTGAAGAAGGGCGAAACCACACGATCGTTATTCTGCCGGAGTGGATTGCGCTGGGCATTGCGCTCGCGGTTTTGGTTGTTTGCCTTATTGGGCGGCGGGGCCGAAAGCATGAACATCCGCTCGGTACGGATGACAAACTGCACCCTGCGGCCCTTCCGGTCAGGAATGGTATAGCGGCCGAAGCGGTCGTAGGCGGTCCCCTCCAGCATCCCCTCATCAAAAACCTCAGGGGACTGCCCCCAGCTATAGATCGGCGCAAGATCCCTGTCGTAAATGGCGAACCCGGCGATCCGTTCCGCCAGCACGGGATTTGCCTCAATGGCGGAGCCGAAATCATCAAAATCCTGCTGGCTGGTAAAAAGGGCGTTGAGGATGCGTTCGTTGTCATTATCACGGATAAGCCGCGCCCGGTCCCGCAAGCCCCAGATAACAAAAACCGTGAGCGCGGAAAGCAGAGCCCAGCCGAGAAAGGCGGCGATCCATGAGGATGTCTTTTGCGCTATCTTCACTATTAACCCCTTCTTCGATATTAGCCGGTTAAGGCATCTTCCTCAACTATAATAAGCAAGGATCGTGCCAAGCGGATTAAGGCGGAAAAGGCCTGAAAAATGATGCGGAGCTGTGAAAAAACTACCCATTTTGAAGGGGGTATGTATTTTTTACCCGGTAAATGGGCTTGCAGGAATAATGATTTTCTGATATGGTTATATACAAGTTTAACTTTGAGACTATTTTTAAGGAGTCATTGATGAGTGTACGTGCAACGGAAAGATTGGTTGGGGATGTGGTTATTGCCTCCGGGCTTTCAAACAGCCCCAAAATGGTAGCGCAGTCGGTAGAAATTGATGCCAAACTGGTGACCACCGTGTGGTTTTCCACCGACAACAAGGCCCAGTCGGCGGTATTCCCCGCCAGCGCCCTTGACCGCTTCGAGGAATCCGCCGCCCCTGCCAGGAAAGCAGCCGGAAAGGCCGCCGCAGGAAAAAAACCCGGCCGGAAGGCGAAGTAACACAAAAAAGGCCGTCCTTTGGGACGGCTTTTTTATTGGGATTACAAAAAATTTATGTTGGTTCTGTTTCTATAATTCATACTCAACCGGCTTGATAGCCGCGGGCTCGGCAGCCTCAGGCGGTAAAACCGCTTCCCCCCGCTTCAGCCTTCTATTAAGCACCGCGCCGCCGCAGACAGAAAGAATATCCCCCAGGCCGATGCAGATGAGCAGGCCCAGCGCCGTCAACATGCTGTCATCACTCATAAAAACCGCATTAACAATCTGCTCCCGCGAAAAAACACACCAGCCCAGGACCGCAACCGCCGCAATCACCTTCCCCGCCGTATAAAGGGGTACATAAACCCCATAGCGAATCGGGTCCAGCCGCACAAACAGGGCCATCAGCAGGAAAAGCGCATTCGCCACCCCATACACCAGAACAGGAAAAGCCGCCCCCTCCCCCGTTGTCAGGCCGACAGCCCAAACCAGCGCAGAGAAGCGGACACATTCATATAAAAAAAGAATCCCCCGCAGGGGCCGATACATTCCCATATCAAAAATCTAAAGGTATGGAGGGAGAGGGTCAAGGGGCGGCGGGTCCTTACCTGAAACCGCTGGTATGATATAGTAAACAGCATGAAGGCCCTCTTAATCGTTATAATAATAACTCTTTTCTCAGGCTGTTCATCCCTTAATTCGGCAAAGGACAGTCAAGATTTAGAGAATGAAAAAATAGATCTGCGGTATCCGGTGATATTGGTGCAGGGCCTGAACATCCATGAAGAAATAAAAGACTTTGACAATTGGGGCAGAATCCCCGATGTGCTCCGCTCGGCGGGCATTGACCTCTACTTCGGCGGCACCAGGGGAGTCGGCACCTACGAGACCAATGCGGAAATATTGAAAAACAAAATAGAAGAGGTCCTTCTGGAGACGAACAAGGAAAAGGTAAATATCATCGGCCATTCCAAGGGCGGGCTTGATGCGCGTTACCTTGTCTGGAGATATCAGCTGGGGGACAGGGTAGCCAGCGTGACCATGATCTCAACTCCCCATCATGGCTGGGAATTTGCGGATTTACTTTATGAAAAAAGCATTGCCAATCCCCGGTTTGAAAAAAACGCGCTGAAAGCTTTCAGCCGCTTATACGGCGCCCGGGAAGAAGATATATACGAAGTGATCTATCAACTGACAACAAAACACATGAACGCATTTAACGTACTTGTAAAGAGCGATGAAAATGTTTTCTATCAGACTTACTATTCAACGATGAGAAATGCCTTTGACGATCTCAAGTATTTCTATACCTTCCCATATGTAAAAAAGATCAGCGGAAAAAATGACGGCATCGTAAGCGAAAAATCCGCCCAATGGGGCAACTATTTTGAGATCGAAGGGGGGATCTCCCACGATGAAATTATTGACGCGAAGCGAAGAAAAATATCCGGCGTCGATATCCCTATGATTTATATAAACATTGTAAAAGAGTTAAGCGAAAAAGGGTTTTAGCCTTATTAAAACAGCGCCATCTGGGGATCTTTCTTTATAGGCGGACGATCCTGCAAAAGGGGAATGATCTTTTCAAGTTCACTTAAGAACCGGCTGGGACCGCCTGATAAAATTCTGCCCCGAAAGTTCCGGGAACGCGCCCAGGAAAGGTTCAGACCCTTTCTGGCCCGTGTCATGGCCACGTAGAGGATACGCCGTTCTTCTTCGATGCGATCGCCGGTAACAGATTCATCGTAAAGGGTGAAGGGGAGCATGCCTTCCTCAAGCCCCGCAACAAAGACGTGATCGAATTCCAGGCCCTTGGATGCGTGGATGGTCATAACCCTGACCCCGCTTTTGTTTATTGCGGGCAGTCCCTCGGCGCCGCTATAGGACAGGGCGTCAATAAGGGCGGGGATATTCTCAAACATTTCCGCAAGAGCGATAAACCGTTTTACCGAATCGGGCATTTCCTTCTTCTTACCCAGGCTGAGGGCGCCGTTGCGGAGCAGCAATTCCCAGGCATCGTTTATATCAGCCGCCCTTTGATCCCGCAGTAAATCTATCAGGGACTTTACCGGCTCCTCCTCCCACCAGGGCTCTTCACCGGTAAGATCAAAGGGGATGCCGTGATCCTTTAACGCTTTAATGACGGCCTCCGCCATGGTCCCGGCGCGGATCAGAATCGCGCAGTCTTCCGGCGCTGAGGCGCCGCTACCCGCAGCATTACTGTCAAGGGCAAAGAAGGAAGTTCCGCCGATAAGGGCGGCGATGCGGCGGGCAATGCCTTCGGCTTCGGATTTCTCCGTTGGGTATTCGGAACGGAAAAGGTCCACCGGCTTTTCCTCGCCCCGCAGGCTGGTCCCCGTAAGCTGTCCCGCGGCCTTGATAATGGAGGCGGCGCAGCGGAAACTGCGGGTAAGTTCAAAACGCCGGGCATCGGGATAGTCCTCTTGAAACCGGTCGATGAAACGTTTGTCCGAACCCCGGAAACCATAGATGGCCTGATTGGGATCGCCGATAACCCAGAGGGCCGGAGATTCCCCCGCATCAACGCCGGGTTCTCCCGGCACAAGCAGCCGGATCAGGGCATACTGGGCAAAATTGATGTCCTGGTATTCATCCACAAAAACGAAACGGAATTGTTCGCGGTAAGCTTTCAGAATTTCTTCACGGTTTGCCAGGAGCCGCACCGTACCTGCAAGAAGATCATCAAAATCCAGCATAGCCGATTCGCGGAGACGGTTCCGGTACTGCCCGTAGAGGATCTCCATTTCAGGATCGGTTTTACCCAGGCCCATCTCCGCCGCAAGGGATGACAGAAAAGCTGCGGCCCCGCTGAAATTCGATATGGTCTCACCGGGCAGAAGAAGAAACCGTTTCCGCTCTTCAATATATTTTCCCAAGCCCTGGGGCCTTACCTTTTTTGCAGCACCGTTATTTTCCGCGGAACAAAGTTCCCGAAGTATCTGATCCCTTTCAGCTTCACCAATAATTCTAAAATCTTCCGGGATACCTGTGTTTAATTTTTGTTCCCGCAAAATCGAACAGCATAATGAATGGAAGGTTGCGGTTAGGGGAACAGCATTACTACGGATCGCATCCCGTGCAACGATCCGATCCCGCAGTTCCGCTGCGGCCTTTACGGTAAAACTTAAAGCAAGGATAGATGAGGGCGCAGTACCGCTGTTGACAAGGGCGCCGATTCTGGAAGCAAGGAGTGCGGTCTTACCGGTGCCGGGTCCCGCGATGATAATGGTTCTGCGGCCCTCATCGGCCAGGGCTCTTTCCTGATCCGGATCGGGGACAAATGTTGCCGGACCGTGAGTTTTCGCGGCATCAGTCGTATCGGCCTTTGTCTGTTCTTTTTGCGGTTTCCTGTTCTGTTTTTTACGAAACGGCTCCTGTTTTGCATCGCCCGGCGGATCCTGCTTGGAAAAAACCTCACCGGCCGCCGGGCTTTCAAAAAGCGCCCCTTCACTTTTACCGGCAGGCGCCTTACCAACGGCAAAAACCCGGACTACCCCGTATTCCCCGTCATAGCCGGGGCTGATGGTCACCTCCCCGGAACGCATTTTGCCGATGGCCTGCGCAAGGAGTTCACCGAAAACGGCCGGAACCTTTAACTTTTCTATTTCATCAAGGCTCATGTTCATCAGGATGGAAAATTCATTTCCCGCTCTTTCAATAAGATTGCCGTAAGCGGCGTCAACTTTTTTGGAGGCCGGTCCGGTCCCCAAGAGTTCCCCCAGAATTTCCCGCAGGGGAATAAGTGAATGGTAGGGCCGCTTGTTGGTTCCGCCCCATTCGGCGGGGCATAATTCTGTTTCGTTTACCGGCCTGTCCGCCAGTTCCAGCACCCGGCCCATGACGCCGCGGGTAAGGGGCTTGCCGCAGATCGGGCAGCGGCCGTCAAAAACACCGCCTGACTTTTCCGCCATAGCCGCTGTTTCTTCGGGGCTGAGAAATACGTTGCATTTGCGGTGGCCATCGTAGTGATACTTTCCCTCCTGCGGGAAAAATTCGATGGTAGAAAGAATCCCTGTTTTTAAGGCCGCCTTAAATGATGGATAGAAAAGATCCATTTCAAGAAGCGTTGCCTCCCGGCCAAGCTTATCCGGGGAATGGGCGTCTGAATTTGAAATAATGGAAAAATGATCCAGGCCTGAAACCGCCCAGTTCATCGGCGGGTTGGAAGAGAGTCCGGTCTCGACAGCGGGGATGAAAGAGGTAAGATCCCGGTAACATTCTTCGATGGAATCAAAACCCGACTTGGCCCCCAGTGCGGAAAACCAGGGGGTCCAGATGTGGGCGGGGATAAGGATCGAGCGTTCATCAACTTCGAGGAGGATGGAAAGAAGATCATGGGAATCAATTCCCAGAATAGGCCTACCATCGGAAGCAATATTGCCCACCCGTTCAAGGGCGGTCTGGAAAGCGGCGGCGGCCCTGAAATCCGGCAGGATGATAACATGATGCACCTTGCGGGTCTTGTCTCCTAATTTATAAATCGTACTGATTTCGCCGGTCAGAACAAAACGGGGAAAACCGTCCGACGGGCACAGTAATGCTGTTTCCGAATGCAGTGTTGCTGCTGCCCCCGGTTTGGGGATTGCCTCTGTCAATGCGGGACCGGCGTCAAAGTTACTGCGGGCCTTTTCTTTCAGTGTGTAGAAACCTTCTTCGGCGTCATCAAAATTTTCCCGCAGTTCAGTAAGCCAGCGGGGATGGGTGCAGTCACCGGTCCCAACAAGATCTATGCCTTTGATCCGGGCCCAGCGATCCAGATACGACGGAGTGAGCCTGGCACTGGTTGCCCGCGAGTAGTGGGAATGGATGTGAAGATCGGCAACAATTTTCACGCGGCTGGCAGCAGCCATTTCAAAAATTTCTGCACCCATTCGTCCCAGAATTCCCAGGTATGCGCGCCGGGGGCTTCGTGGAAGGTATAATCGAATTGGGGATGACTTTTGAACCAGGCTTCGGTCTTTTTCGCATTATCGTAGAGGAAGTCCTCCGTACCGATACTGTGGAAAATCCGCGGCAAAGTTTTACCTGCGGCGATGGCGGCCTCAGCCTTGGCAAAGCAGTCGTATTCGGGATTGCCCAAAAGTTTTGTCCGGTCTTCTACACCGTAAACCGCAAGGTCCCGTGAAGCCTTGCCAGATTTCCGCTGCACCCCGGCGCGGGGCGCTCCCGAGGTATCCCGCACATTGAGGTTCCCCGCGGAAAAACAGCCGATGGCGGAAAACACATCGGGCCGGCTCAGCCCAAGGGACAGAGCGCCTGCGCCTCCCATGCTCAGGCCCGCAACGTAGTTATCCTCACGTTTATTTGAGAGGGGAAAGAAATCCTGCATGATCTGCGGCAGTTCATCGGTAAAAAAGTCCGCGTATTTTGGACCGTGGGCCATGTTGACATAACCGCTTAAATGGGCCGCGGGCATCACCACTGCGATACCCAGATGCGACACATAACGTTCAATAGAAGTTCTGCGCAGCCAGATCGTATGGTCATCGCTTGCGCCGTGGAGCAGCCAGAGCACCGGGTACCGTTCCTGCTTACTGCTACCCTTCACGCCGATACCTGAACTGCTTTGAGGGATAATCACATTGGCCTGACAGTTGAGGCCCAGGGTCTGGGAAAAGAAATCCACTTCCATCAATGCCATTTACTTTGCCCCCTTTGTCGTGCTTTTTGCAGAATCACTGTCGGCGGCGATGGGCAGCCAGTTGATGATCCGCTGGATATTGCGGTCCCAGTAACCCCACTCGTGGATACCGGGTTCTTCATGGTAGGTCAGATCGATCCGGTCCTTAAAGCGGTCCCGGAAGGCAACGTTGATCTCGTAGAGAAAGTCCTCGGTCCCGCAGGTTTGGTAAAACCGGGGCATGGGCTTGCCGGATGCGATAAGTTCCTCAAGCTTGAAGTGAATATCACTGCTGCTGCCCCGGATTTCATCCTCTTCGCCGAAGATGTTGAGCCAGTCCTCGTTCACCCTATTGGCTCGGTACTGCCACAGCGGGTCGGTCAGGCCGGAAAGACTCGCGGCGGCGGCGAAACGCTCAGGACAGTTGATACCCAGCTTGAGGGCCCCAAAGCCCCCCATCGAAAGCCCGGCCACAAAGGTGTCCTCCCGTTTGGTGGAAAGCCGGGGGAAAAATTCCGCCACAATCCGGGGCAGTTCATTACTGAAAAATTCCCAAAAGTCGTAACCGTATTTCATGTCCGTGTAGAAGCCCAGATCGCTTCCCGGCATGATCACCGCAAGGCCCTTTTCCAGGGCGTAGCGTTCAATGGATGTACGCCGCTGCCAGATGGTGTGATCGTCGCTCCAGCCGTGGAGCAGGTAGAGCACCGGGATATTGCCTCCCGATTCCGTTCCCCCAACGCCGATACCGCTGGCGCTCTGGGGCAGCACCACGTCAATGGTCCGCTGCATCCCTAAGGCGGCGGAATAAAAATGAGTGTGAACAAGGGCCATTTAGAACCTCCCGCTTTTTCTCAAAGTTCCCCAGCAGTATAGCACGGCTTAAGGAATTTTGGATATATCTTCTTTGCACATTTCCTTAAAAGTGATCAGTTTGACATTCCCCATTTCTTCCGCAGCTTTTTTACAGGCAGCGGAGAAAGGGGCCTTGGAAAAGAGGCGGAAAAATTTCTGTTCAAAATGAAAGTGTTCCGCCTTTAAGATGAGGGCATCCAGGACATCTCTGCCCGTTTCCGCGTTCTTCCATTTACATTCGCAGAACAGGGCGTGGCTCTTGCCCCGGATCGCGATGATGTCAATTTCCGATTCCTCATGACGCAGGGGATCATTGCCCCACCATCGGCCTGCTTTTTGAAAGAAGAAGGGCAGTCTTTCCGCAGCATTTTCCCGCCACAGGTACTGACGGCAAATGTCTTCAAAGATCCTGCCCATGTAGGCGGTTAATCCTTCCTGAATAAATTCCCAGGCTTTTTCGGGATTGGCCAATTGAATGATATCAATCAAACCGGGGATAAAGCGGTACCAGAATTGATATAGATTGTCCGTAACGATATATATTGATTTGTTGCCCCGCCGCGCCGTTTCAGTAACCGGTATCTCCCGTTCAACAATGCCGAGCTGCATAAGGGTGTCAAGAAGATGGCTCACCGTACCGGTTTCAAGCCCCGTCTGGGACGCAATATCGGAAAGCCGGGTGCTGCCATAGGCGATCTCCCGGATGACCGCATTGTACCGTGCCGGTTCCCGCAGTTCCTGTTTCAATAAATTTTCCGGCTCCTCAAAGAGAAAACCCGAGGGGCTTAAAAGATGTGTCATTACCTTGTCTTTCAGCGCCGCCTTGCCGGTGAAAAGGTTCAGGTAGGTGGGGATGCCCCCTGCTATGGCATAAATAAGGGCTGCATCAAAAGGGCTCATACCGGGGAAAAATTCCCTTGCTTCAAAAAAACTAAACGCCTCTATCCGGTATTGGGCGGTACGCCTTCCGTAGAGGGGGCTTTTATATCCCAGCACCTGATTTTCCATGAATGACATTGAGGAGCCGCAGAGTATCAAAAAAAGCTTGCATTTTTCCGAGCGGTGATCAATTTTTTCCTGCAATGCCGAAGATATTCCCTGCCATGCCTCTGCCAGATAGGGGTATTCATCGATGACAAAGATAAATCGTTTGTTTTCCGCAATACTGAAAAGATGATCCAGCGCATCGTCAAAGGTTCTGAACACCGGCGCCTGTCCCGTCTCATACCGGGACGACTGGATGCTGTTACTGAGAAGCGTCAAATTTTCAGCGGCATTGGTTTCCCGTGCGGTAAAGAACACCGCAGGTTTATCCTTGATAAATTCGGTTATGAGGGATGTTTTGCCGACCCGGCGGCGTCCGTAAAAAACCGCAAGCTCAAAGGCGCTGCCGGTATACAGCTTGTTGAGGTTGTCTAATTCCTTTTCCCGTCCGACAAACATACCGGTCCCTCTTTATATTTATGCTGTACCATAATAGACTGAACCGTAACTCACTGAATCGTAATACAGTGAACCATAATACACAAACAGGAGATAGTCAAGTATGCTGTATTTATTCTTCTCCGGCTTCTTTTTTTTCTTCCTGCGGCTCCGCTTCCATATTTTCCACCAGTCCCGCAGTTTCCGTCTTTGTTGTCCCGTTATGCCCGGCCCGGATCGGCCGCAGTTCCGCTTCGCTTACCAGTGCGGGATCATCAACGCCGATGGGGAGTTCCCGGCCTTCTTCGGCCTCCACTTCCTCTTCCTCCCAGGGTTCCTGTTCCACAGGGGCGGCGGCGGCCCGGTCCTCGTTTTCAAGGCGTACGGAAATAACCTTGGTCACCCCGGATTCTTCCATGGTCACACCCAAAAGGGTGCTTGCGCCGGTGACGGTTTTCTTGTTGTGGGTAATAACGATGAACTGGCTTGCGCTGCCGAACTCCCGCAGGAGCTGGACAAAGCGGCTTACATTGGCCTCGTCCAGGGCGGCGTCGATCTCGTCCAGAAGGCAGAAGGGCGAGGGCTTTACCATATAGGTGGCAAAGAGGAGGGCAACGGCGGTCATGGAGCGCTCGCCCCCGGAGAGGAGGTTGATGTTTTCCAGCTTCTTCCCCGGTGGCTGGGCGTAGATTTCGATCCCCGTTTCCAGCACATGGTTGTCGTCGATAAGGTGCAGTTCCGCCCGGCCGCCCCCAAAGAGACGGCGGAACAGGTTGTGGAAATTCTTCTTTATCTTGTTATAGGTTGCAAGGAAAAGTTTTGAAGATTCCGCGCGGATTTCCGCAGTGAGGTTTTCAAGGTCCTTGCGGCCCTTTTCCAAATCCTCAAGCTGGGCGGTAAGGAAGTCGTGCCGCTCTTTTACCTCGGCGAATTCTTCCGGGGCCATGAGGTTCACCGAGCCCAGGTCCCGGAGCCCGCTCCGGGCGGCGGCCAGTTTTTCCCGCAATTCCGGCGCGGGGGTGGTGATGGTAAATATCCGTTCCTCAAATTCCATGAGGTCACGGGAATGGGTCTCCCGGAAGTTATCCTGGATGTTCTTGATTTCGGTCTCGGACTGGACCAGTTCAAGGTGAATTTTTTCCAGCACTTCCTGGACCCTGGCAAGTTCCTCCATCCGCTTCTTGATGGCCGCCTGCTTGCCCGCCACATCCCCGTTCCGTTTGGCGATATCCTGTTCCAGCTTTTCAAGGTCGGCGGTAAGCTGCTTCCCCTTCCGCTCGATGTCGGCAAGTTCCGATTCGGCGTCGCTTATGCGCTCGTTGATTTCCTCGAAGCGCTTACGGTCCAGGAAAAGCTCGTCCCGTATGTTTTTAAGGAGAGCCTCCTGACCAGCCAGTTCCCGGCGGATGAGCCGGGCTTGTTCCTCGGCGGACTGGGCCTGGGCGCTCATCTGGGCCCGGTTGACCCGGAGGTCCTGCAGGGTAGCCCGGTACTCGTTGATCTTGGTGTTGAGGTCGGCGTTGTCCCCCAAAAGGCCGCGAATTTTTTCCCGCCGATCCTCAATGCCGTCCTTGGCGGCGCGGATTTTGGCGTCAAGGGCACGTTTTTTGGTGATGATACCTTCGGGGGCCAAAAAGTCGTCGATAAAAGAGGGGGTGCTCTTGCGGTAGCTTTCAAAAAGTTCCAGGGCCTTGCCCGTATCCCCGGAAACTTCCGCGAGGAACGCGGCAAGGCTTTCTGCAATATGTTTGAGTTCGGCGGGGGCAGTGCCGGATGCGCCCCGTTCCGCGGCGGCAGCCAGGTCCCGGATCAGGGTTTCCCGGCCGGTGAGAAGGGTTTTGATCCGGCCCAGGGTTTCCGCCAGGGCCGCCTCAGTACTCCGGCGTTCGGCGGCGGAGTAGCCCGCTTCTTTTAGGCCCGCATCCAGGGCGGCGACAATGTCGTCGGTGATGGCTTCCAGGTCCTTCTCATAAGAAGCCTGTTCCTGCTCAATCCCGCGAATTTCTTCCTCAATGTGGCGCACCTGGGCTTCGTTGTCCCCGATGCGGGTGGCGGCAAGCTGGATACTTTCCTCAAAGGAGCGGATATTGTCTTCGATGTCGGCGACTTTTTTGCGTAAATCCCGGACCACCCCGTCCTGTTCCTCGGCGTCCTCGATAAGTTCGTCGATTTTGATGCCCACGGCCCGTTCCCGGCCTTCGTTCTGGTCGATCTTGGCCTTGCTCTCCGCCCTTTGTTCGGCAAAAAGCTTGACTTCCTTCTCGCGGGCGTTTTTTTCCACCGCAAGGCCGTAGATGTTCTTCTGGTATTCGACGAGCTTTTCTTCCATGGAGTTCACTTCGTCCATGTTTTCTTCCAGGGATTTGCTCGCCTTTTCCATCTCCTCCCGGATATGATCCCGATCGGCGCTGCGCTTGGTCAGTGAATCCTTCCGCTCATCCCGCTCATATTTGAACTGTTTGAGCCGTAAAAGCTGAATATCAAGCTCAAGCTGAAAAATTTCTTCCCGTAAAGCGCGGAATTTGATGGTTTTTTCCGATTGAACCTTGAGGGTGTCGTAGGAACGCTGTACTTCCCCCAAAACCCCCTCAACCTGGCGCATGTTTTCTTCGGTTTTGGCAAGATTCCGCTCCGCCTCGGCGCCCCGGACCTTGTAACGGGTAATTCCGGCGGCTTCCTCGAACAAATAGCGGCGCTCATCGGGCTTGGAAGAGAGAATTTGGTCGATTTTGCCCTGTTCCATCACCGAATAGGCCGCTTTGCCCACCCCGGTGTCCCAGAAAAGCTCCCGCACTTCCTTGAGCCGCACCGGGGCGGCGTTGATGAAGTACTCGCTTTCCCCGGAGCGGTAGAGCCGGCGCTTGATCTCGATTTCCGGCATGTCCAGGGGGAGGAGCCCCTCTTCGTTGGACAGGGTGAGGGTCACCTCCGCCACGTTCAGGGGCTTGCGGTTCTCCGTGCCGTTGAAGATCACGTCTTCCATCTTTTCGGCCCGCATGGCACGGGATGCCTGTTCACCCAAAACCCACTTTATGGCGTCCACCACATTGGACTTGCCGCAGCCGTTGGGCCCCAAAAGGGCGGTGATCCCGTCGGCAAAAGACACATGGGTCCGATCGGCGAAGGATTTGAAGCCTAATATATCAAGGTTCTTTAAGAACAAGGTACAACTCCGTCTAAGCTTTTTGGGCAAACTTTTTGTTCTTTAATTTACCATTAGGGGGGAGCCCATGACAAGGGTGAAACGCCCCATCAGCTTGACGATTCTATATATTTCTTTTTATCATCACCATACAGACGATAGTTACCGCAAAACTGATTCCGCCGCTGGCCATAAAAAAGAACAATACCCCCCATACCTCTGCCACAGGACCTGCGATGAGCAGTCCCAGGGGCATGGTGAGGCTCATAAGACAGTTCAAAAGAGAAAATGCGCGTCCCTGTTTTTCCGGGGAAATTGTTTCCTGCATATAGGTCATATAGGGGATATTGTACACATTGTTGGCGGCGCCCATAACAACACAAACGCCAACACAAAGCCAAAAGCCGATTTGTGTCGGCGGAAGTACGCCTAACAAAAATATGGTGATTGAAAAGAGAAAAAGTCCAAACATTGAGAGGGCGATTTTGTTCGGTATCTTTTTTCCCAGCGCTCCGGTAACGCCGGCTCCAGCCATCATTCCCGCCCCGTACACAATTTGTACGATGCTCAAATGCCATTCGTTCCCGCCGAAATGCCCGCTTACCAGGAGCGGGTAAAGCGAAGATGACGGCATAATAAATACCATCACTATCATGGATGAAACGGTAAGAAAAAGAAATTTTTTATCTTCAAGATAAATATGCGCCCCTTCCTTTAGTTCGCGGAAAAAATGTTTTTCTTCATGTTCTTTTTTCACAAGTTCCGGTATTTTTACCAGGGCAATCGCAAGACAGGCAATAAGCGCCAATACCATATCGGAAATCAAAATATATTCCATTGGCAATGCCGCGGACATTGCCGCTCCGAGAATAGGCCCCAGCATAAACGTACCAACAAAAATAAATTGATTGATACTGTTTGCCTTGATGAGTTCTTCTTTTGGAACAAGCAAGGTGATTGCCGCTTGTAAGGCCGGGCCATGAAACACGCCGCCTATGGCGCGAAGCCCCAATACAACACATGCCAGCCAATACGGCGGCGATCCAATAAAGAATGCCCCGGCAAAAACAAATGCGACAAAACCGGTAAACAGGTCGGCGCCTATCATTACAGTTTTACGTTTGAGCCTGTCAACCCATACACCGGCGAAGGGGCCGAGGAGGGTTTGCGGCAGAAAAGCAAAAAGACCGGCCAAAGAAAGCATAAGAGCCGATCCTGTTTCTTTGGTAAGCCACCAAATAAGCGCAAATTGCACGGCGCTTGAACCAATGTAAGAGACAGCCTGTCCCGCCGCTATTGTATAGAAACGCCTTTTCCAGTGTTTGTCAGGTTCGCTTATAATTTCCATAAAATCAACATCATATAATCTTAGTTCATGATTATCTCCATATATTCTTACTTTTTTTATACCACGCTTTTTTGTTAATACATTTATTAACATTGTAAAAATATTTATTTTTGATTGACTTTCCAACTGATCTCTATTTACTGTCTTTTCTTTTAGTGCGTATGTTTCATTTGTATTTATTATTTTCCTAATATATTCCATTTCTTTATTTGTTTCTGTTTTATTAACAAAATCAAGCAATCTTTCAAACTCATCTATTGCGATGAGGCTTTGCGAGTATTGGGTAGAAAGTATAGTTGTCAATTTTTCTTTTTCCTGTTCAATTTCTATATTATTAGCCATTTTTCACTTCCTTCAAAGTTTTATCCCATAATATACCATATTTTTTATAGTGACAACCCGTTATCCAATTTTTTATGTTTTTATTTCCTCATCCCCTTCTATCCAATATTCTTTATTGTCTCTTGTTCTATTTATAAAATAATTATCATACATTTTCCACAACTATTGATATTTTTATCCATACAACATTTATATAAATCACATTCACCCCAAAATATTTTCCCTTGGTTTTCCCTACATCCCTTGCATCCATTTGTTAATTTGAATTCACATTTATTACAATTTAGTCCGCAAGTTGAAATATTATCCATATAATCCTCTTCTATAATTTTTATATACCATTTTTCTTATTTATGTCAATAATTTTACAAAAAAAATTGTACATAACGTATGTTAGACACAGTACGATTTTGTTTTTGTTACTAATTTTCTATTGTGCCAATCCATTTTAATTCTTTTCCTGTTATCTGTTGTATTCTTAAACCCAATTGAGCCGCATGGTGCTGTATGTGTCTAATTAGACCAGATATTATTTGCTCATAAATTGTCCTTTTTGCCCAATGGCTTTGTTTCATCAAATCATTTTGTTCATAATCCATTGCCTTTTTATAACAAAAGTTATAATATATTACTATGTCTTCTTTTAAATACACATTTTTCGGTATTTTATTTTCCAGATCATAATAATCCTTAAAAAAATTCTTGTTTTCCAAATGAAAACGCTGGTTTTTAAAATCTTCCCCGCTTTCTAGCAAATATAAATCAGTATAAACCAATACATGAAACAATACCTGTGAAAATGGTGCGTCCCCGTGTGTTTCATCCCATTCACTATCAGGACAATTGTCTATACATTGTCTTAATGTTTCCAATGCGGAAAGAATCTGCCTCTTTAATATTTCACACATTTTCGATCTCCTATAAAATAATTTTATACAATTTTTTATCTTTTGTCAATAATTTTTTCAAATCGTATTGCGCCTAACGTGAAAAGTTTACGACATTTTTTGCGGCGCGATAAAGGAACGCGAAGCGTTCCAGCGCCGCAAAAAATGTGGGTGGAGTGAGCCGTGGGAAGGAGCGGCAGACTTTAGTCTGAAGCGACTGACCTAGGCGAACGGAACCCGGAGGGGCTTTAGCCCCGAACCGCAAACCGTATGTTAGGCGAAGTAAAAGTCTGCTACGAAGCGCCAAGAACCCGCTTGCGCGGGGAGATGGACGGCGGGTGGGTTAAAACTTTTGTGAATATATTTTACATTTACCCAATTTACAGTTTGTATTATTTCCATGCAATATTCATTTTTTTAGAATGAACAGCACAATCATTTAAATACAAATTAATTAAATTTTGATAGGCTATTCCTGTTTCCTCCGCCTGTTTTTTGAAATATTCAATGGTGTCAATGTCAATCCGTATTGAAATTTGTTTCCTTAACTTCTTTACATAAGGATTCAATTTTGCCCCTGAAAAATCATATTCTTTTCTCATAAATTTACCCTCCATATTGATCCGTTTCCTGTTTGGTTGCTTTCCGAGCAGTTATTATCCGAATTATATCTTCATTTTCTTTATAACAATGACATACAACTAATAAATTTAATTTTTTACTTAATCCTAATATAATAAATCTTTCTTCCTCGATAGAATGATCCGGATCATGTATTACTTTAGCATTTGGGTCAAAAAATACGGATTTTGCCTCATCAAAAGACACTTTATGCTTTGAAATATTTATTTTTTCTTTATCTGGGTCCCAAATAATTTCCATACATATAATATAATTATATTATCATTATTTTGTCAAGTACTTTTTTTAAATATTTTTATTGTATCCTTTCATCAAGCCAACTGATAATATCGAACACTATTTGTTGTTTATCAATACTTGCCAACATTTCATGTTCCGCATTTGGATATTTATGATATGTTTTATCAGTAGAAGAACATTTTTCCAGGAGTGTTTGGTCTATAAGTGCAATAGTATCTTTTTCACCCTGTAAATGAAGTATCGGAACTGTCAGATATTTCAGGTCATCTGGTATCTGTTTTTGCCGTTTAAGTAATTCTTTTAAATTTCCATATGTTTGTGTTGCGGGACAAAGCGGATCTGCCCATAAATTATTTTCTGGTAACAATATTTTTGCTCCTGAAAAACTTTCAAGCGGTTCAGCCGATATTGTTGATTTTGGGAAAAGTGTCCCTGCAATGGGCAGCAAAACATTAAAAGGAAATGGTATTTTAAGCGGAATTGTAGAAACAGACATAACTATTACACCGCCGAGTAAATGCGGGGAAACAATCCCCTGATCCAGTGTTTGCAATGCACCAAAACTGCTTCCGATAGCGAAAATTTTTATTTTGCCTCCTTCTTTAATACGAATAAAATGTAAAAAGGCGGCATAATCCCCCCGAATGTTTTCCCATTTTCCCATATGCATCCGTATCCCTTCGCTTCTGCCAAATCCCCGCTGATCAAAACTATAGACACAATAACCTGCATCAGTCAGTTCTCCGGCAAAATTACGGAATAAATCCATATCCGAATAATTATTGCCTCCATGCATTAAAACAATTACGGCTTTGGAGGGTTCGGCAGGGTGCCAGCTTTGCCAACAAAGCCTTACACCCTCAAGTCCCAGGAATTCACCAATTTCCATTTCTTGTGAAAATAGGTTATAATTAATCATAACAAAAAGAATTAATAACCATTTCCTAATATTTTTCATTTGTAATTCCCTTTATTCAAAAAATACGGTCTATAATTTAGACTGATGATAGTAGTATATCGTATTTTATAAATACATTCAAGTCTTATTTTTAAAATTATTTGATAAAGCTTAGGACAAATGGCGCAAACCCTATGTTATGTGCAGTACCGCCCGTACCCCATTTATTTATATTCATTTATTATTATTCTTGTACCAAAATGTAATTCTATTAATTCAGGAATATAAGGTATGATTGAAAATGACAATTCTGTTGTTTCATTTATTCTATAATTATATTCAAATTCTCCTCCCCACCAAATAAATTGCCATTGCCAATCACTTTCGGCGTTTCCTCCTTTGAAAAAATCAAAAGTATCATCATATCCTTCCAGTTTATACCAATTTCTTCTATAAATAAATGTTGGCCCTATTCCACCATTTAATGAATGTTTTTCTATTTGAAATATCCGTCCTCTTAAACCTATATGTGTAAATCCCCCTAACTGATTACAACAATCTTTATAGAATGCTTGTTCTATTTTTATTGATGCGATATCTTTATAGAAGAAATATTCAAAACTTAATGCTATTCCTGGGTTTATTACAAAAATAGCTCTTTTATCCAATTTATAAGGCATCAAATGTGCGTTTAAAGCACCTTTAGGATGAATACTTAATCCAGTAAATTTTAATCCTATTGTAAACTGTTGTGCTGATAAATTAATAATTAACAAAAATGTAAAAAATATAATAAACAATATTTTATTGTATCTTGATAACATTGTAAAATCTCCTAAATTTAACTTTATTAGTATTTTTCTCTTTTGTCAATCAGTGGTGAAGCCGCTTTACATAACTCAAAAAAACTTAGGGCGGTATTGCACATAACTTCCTATATACACAGCTTCCTTCACTTTCCGAAGGGCGGACACGCTGATTCGCCCCTATGCAATACGGGCTTAACTTCTGTATAATACCTACCATGAATATCAATACCTGCCCGCGCCTGAAAACGGCCTTGTCCGTATCGGCGGGATATGTATCCTGAAAAGCCGGACATCACCGGTAATCGGCAGGGCCGAACACCGGGACCACGAAGGGAAGCCGGTAACGGTCTACACAATAGATTTCAGTTTTTTACCAAAAGACAAAACACTTTCCGTAGAATTTGTGATAGAATAGAAAAAAGGAGTAACACATGGCAGCAAAAGGTTCGGTAAAAGAAAAACTTGTACGGGAGAAGCTGTTTGCTTTCCCGCCCAAGACAAAGGAAAATTTCTGGGAAGAGGCCCTGGCCTTTGGGATAAAGAAAACCCGCAGTAACATTAGCGCCTTCAAAAAGAAGTACCCCGCCCCGGCGAGCGTCAAGAACGTGTATCCCCTGATCGGGAACACCGAATGGACCACCTCGTTCTGGCCGGGGATGCTCTGGCTGGCCTGGGAAAGCACCGGGGATACACTTTTCCGCAGTACCGCGGAAAAGTGTATCTCAGACTTCCGCGCCCGGCTGGACAAGCGCATTGCCGTGGAAACCCACGACCTGGGCTTCCTCTACACCCTTGCCTGCGTGGCGCCCTGGCGACTCACTGCGAATACCGCGGCCCGTGCCGCGGCGCTTAAGGCGGCAGACCTCCTCCTGATCCGCTATTACGAAAAGGCCGGGATCATACAGGCCTGGGGCAATTTAAATGATCCGGAACAGCAGGGGCGGATCATCATCGACTGCGCCATGAACCTGCCCCTCTTGTATTGGGCTTCGGAGGAAACGGGAAACCCCTACTACCGGGAAGCGGCGGAGCGGCATATCGCAACGGCAAACCAATATCTTATCAGGAAGAACTGGTCAACCTATCATACTTTTTTCTTCGACACCAAAACTGGCAAGCCCCTGAAGGGCACAACCGCCCAGGGCTATTCCGATGATTCCTGCTGGTCCCGCGGGCAGGCCTGGGGCATTTACGGCAATGCCCTCTCGTACCGTTACACCCGGGATCCGGCGCTGCTGGAAAACGCAAAGGGGCTTGCCCGGTATTTCCTCAACCATCTGCCCGAGGACCTGGTGGCCTATTGGGATTTGGTTTTTGTAAAGGGAAAGGAAGAACGGGACAGTTCCGCCGCGGCCATCGCCGCCTGCGGCCTTTTGGAATTAAGCGCCGCCCTGCCCCTTGCGGACCCCGAGCGCCGTCTTTTTGAAAACGCCGCCCTGCATATCACCGCGTCCCTGGCAAAATCCTACACCACTTCTTCCGTTCCCAAATCCACAGGAATACTGCTCCACGGGGTTTATTCCAAACCGGGCAAAAACGGCGTGGACGAATGTACCAGTTGGGGGGATTATTTCTATATGGAAGCACTGGTCAGTATCACCCGCGGCTGGCGGCCCTACTGGTAACTTTTTTATAAGGAGTGAGTAATGAACAACAAAGAAGCGTCCATGAATCCGCTTAAGAGCAGGGAAGATGTGCAGCGGTGTCTGGTAGAATTACTGTCACCATTAAAGGATCACGTTGTTCCCGGCGGGTATCAGCTGGGGGACACTGCGGCTCATTACTCACCCCGAATCGCCCTTATGGAAGGGTGGAGCCGGCCCCTCTGGGGGATCGGACCCCTGATCGCCGGGGGCGGGATTTACCCTGATATCGATGTGGTCCTTTCAATTTTACAACAGGGTGTTGATCCCGATTCCCCGGGCTATTGGGGGGACATTTCCGGTACGGATCAGCGCATGGTGGAAATGGCCGCCATGGGCCTCTGTCTTATCATTGCAAAGAAAACTTTTTGGGATTCACTGGATAAAAAAACGCAGGAGCAGCTCTACACCTGGCTTTCCTTTATTGAGCGCGAAAAAATTTCCGATTCCAACTGGCACTTTTTCCGGGTGCTGGTCAGTGAGGCATTCAGGGCGCTGGGACTGCCGGTGGATGAAAAGGCGGAAAATGAATCACTGGAACGTATCGATTCCTTTTATGTCGGGGACGGCTGGTATCAGGACGGCATGGGGGGAAATTATGATTACTACAACCCCTTTGGCTTTCATTTTTACAGTTTGGTCTATGCCAAGCTCGCGCTCAAGCGTGATCCCGACCGGGCGGCCCATTATATTGAGCGGGCAAAACTTTTTATCCCCCGATTTACGGCGTGGTGCAGGGAAGACGGATCGATTATTCCCATGGGCCGCAGCCTGACCTACCGCTTCGCGATAGCATCACTATTTTCCGCCTGCGCCTTTGCGGAAATTGAAATCCTTCCCTGGGGCGTTTTGAAAGGCTTGGTACTGCGGAATTTACGCTGGTGGTTTTCCCGGCCCATTCTGGACGCCGGGGGCATACTGAGCATCGGTTACGGGTATCCAAACCTCATCATGGCGGATACCTATAATTCACCGGGCTCCCCCTACTGGGGCATGAAGGCCTTCCTCATTTTGGCATTAGAAAAAGATCACCCCTTCTGGACAGCGGAAGAATTACCCCTGCGATCTGAACCGGAAAAGCAGAAGGGCCCCCTCATTCAGGAAGAAAAAGTTCCCGGCTTCATCATCAGTAATACTGCGGAGGACGCCCAGTTATTAACGCCGGGGCGGCTTACCCATTTTGAGATGAACCATGCGGCGGAGAAGTACTGCAAGTTTGCCTATTCCGCCCGCTTCGGTTTCTGCGTTTCCCATAGTAATTATAATTTGTCAACAACGGGCTGCGATTCCATGCTGATGCTCAGCGAAAAAAACTCCGGCAACGCCGGCTATTGGCGGCAGCGCCGGGAAACAAGCGAACAGACAAGCGGCCCCAACTGGACCCGCAGCATCTGGAAACCCTGGGATGATGTGGAGATCACCACCACTTTGGTGAGCCTTGGCGCATGGCATGTACGGATTCATTGCATCAAAAGCGGGCGTGCCCTTAATACCGCAGAGGGCGGTTTCTCCATTAAACGGTACAACGAACTTGAGGAAGCCCTGCCCTTTAGTAATACTGCTGCGGGGGAACACGAAGCTTTAGTTGAGTTTGATTGGGGCGCCTCACGGATTGCGGCACTGGAGCAGGACTCCCTTCGGCAGGGTTCCCTGATCATCCCCGCCCCCAACCTCAACATCATGGAAAACTCCGCGGTGATCCCCGTTCTTACAGGAACGCTGGAACCGGGCGCCACCCTGTTGGCCTGTGCGGTGCGGGCAGGAGACAGGAAAAACGTGTGCCAGGAAAAAATTCCCGCCATACTTTTCAAAGATAATGGCATGGCGGAAATATTTGATCAGGACGGCAAAAGCGCCGCCCTGATTGTGATTTAGTTTTACTTTATCTCCAGTGTTACTACCGATTTTGAAGGCAGGGTTACGGTAATTCCCGCAGGGGATACAGCCGCGCCCTTAAATTCGGCGATCCTTACCTTGTTTCCGTCATCAAAGGTATTGTGATCCTGCATGTTTTCCGCGGTGATAATCTGCCCGGTGATTTTTGCCGCAGAGGATGCGGAACCTTGCAGATTTAAATCGATCTTCTGTTCCCTGTGGGGATTGATGTTGCACAGTGAAACATGGATACGCCCTTCTCCATCAACCGATGCGCTGGCGCTGACCGCGGGAAGCGTGTCGCCGCCAACAGTATAACTATCGCATTCCACCGTAAGGGGCAGCCGCTGGGCATCCTGATGGACCTTGTACATATCAAACACATGGTAAGTCGGGGTCAGGATCATCTTTTCATCTTTGGTAAGGATCACGGCCTGGAGCACATTGATGGTCTGGGCAATGTTCGCCATGCGGACACGCTCGGCGTAGTTGTTGAAAATATTGAGGTGCAGTGACGCTACCAGGGCATCCCGCAAAGTGTTCTGCTGATAGAGGAAACCGGGGTTGGTGTCCTTCTCCACATCGAACCAGGTCCCCCATTCATCCACGATAAGGCTTACCTCTTTGCGGGGATCAAATTCATCCATAATGGCCCCGTGTTTATGAACCAGTTCGTCCATGCGGGACGCCTTCTTCATGGTGGTGAACCATTCCTGTTCATCAAATTCCACGGCGGAACCTTTTTTGATCCACTCGCCGGGGACGGTGTAATAATGGAGGCTTAATCCCTTCATAAAACTCTGGCCGGAACCGTGGACCTTTTGCATCAATACCCGTGTCCAGTTGTAATCATCGGTGTTCGGACCGCAGGCAATGCGGTACAGGTTTGTCCCCTTGTAATTGCGGGCATAGACCCCGTAGCGGCGGAAATTGTCGGCGTAGAATTCCGGGGTCATCATGCCGCCGCAGCCCCAGCTTTCATTGCCGATGCCCCAGAAGCTCACCTTCCAGGGATCGGCTCGTCCATTCTGTTTCCGGATCTCCGTCATGGGGCTGACAGCATCACTGTTGACGTACTCAACCCATTGTGACAGTTCCTGCACGGTCCCGCTTCCCACATTTCCGCAGATGTAGGGTTCACACCCAAGCTGATCGCAGAGATCCAGAAATTCGTGGGTGCCGAAACTGTTGTCTTCGGTGACGCCGCCCCAGTTGGTGTTGATCATCTTGGGCCGGTCTGCACGGGGGCCGATACCGTCCTTCCAGTGGTACTCATCGGCAAAGCAGCCCCCCGGCCAGCGGAGGTTGGGTATCTTGATGTGTTTAAGGGCCGCAACAATATCGTTCCTGATGCCCCGTGTATTGGGTATGGAGGACTTCTCCCCGACCCAGTATCCGCCGTAGATACAATGTCCCAGATGTTCCGAGAAATGTCCGTAAATGTGACGGTCAATTTTTATGCCGTCAGACTGGGTGTTAATGGTAATTTTACTCATGTTGCGCTCCTTTGATTTGATATAATACACCGGGGCGCACGGCATGACAAGTCATTAACCCTTTACCGAACCCACCATAACGCCCTTTACAAAGAATTTCTGCGCAAAGGGATAGATGATAATCATCGGTAAGGCCGACAAAACCATGGACGCCAGTTCTATGGTCTTGAAATTTACCGGCTCATTGCCGCCGCCTCCGCTCAGCAGGGCGGAGACGCTGGGACTCACCATTATCGCCTGATCCCGTAACTGACTTGCGGCAAGGCTTGATTTGATCATCTTGAGGGTAAAATTTGCCAGGGTCTGTAAATTGCTTGACTGGGTGAAAAACAGGGTTGTACCGTAATCGTTCCACACGCCGGTGGCGATAAACACCGACAGCGCCGCCAGTACCGGCGTTGAAAGGGGCATTACGATAGTAAAAAATATTCTGAATTCACTGGCCCCGTCCATTTTCGCCGCTTCAAAAAGTGAGTCGGGAATTGCTTTGTAGTTGGCGTTAAAGATAATCACATTGTAGAAGCCGCTGAACAGCGAAGGAATGATATACACCCAATAGGTGTCGTAGAGCCTGAGCCAGTTAAACAGCAGGAATGTCGGGATGAGGCCCCCTGAAAAATACATGCTGACGAAACCCAGGGCTGTGTAGACTTTCTTGTTGTTAAGGTATGGGCGGGAAAAGGCATAGGCAAACATGGCGGTAATCAACAGGGAAAGGACCGTAACAATAATGGTACGGGATGCGGTAATAAATAATGAACGCAGTATTTCTGCGTCGGCCAATACGGTCTGCCAGCTTGCGAAGGTAAAAACTTCCGGCAGGATAAAGGAATAGTTCCTGAATAGTTTTGAACCGTCATTCAGGGAATTGATAACCGAAAACCAGATCGGATACAGGGTCAGGATGACAATAATAGTCATCAGTACGGCATTGACCGTATTAAAAGCCTTTCCATTTTTGATACGCTGTTTTTGCATACCGTCCTCCTAAAACAGACCTGAGTCGATTAGTTTCTTTGAAACCCAGTTTGCCCCGGAAAGGAGCAGCACCGCCAGAATTGATTTGGTAAGCCCCACGGCGGTAGCGGTTCCAAACTGTAACTGCTGGAGTCCAATCTGATAAATATAGGTATCAATGACCTGACTCCGGGAAATGTTGAGGGTATTCTGCAAAACGTAAATCTGGGTAAAGTTATTGTTCAGCATACCGCTCACCGCAAAGATAATCATGATCATCAAAGTTGGTTTGATGCTGGGAATTGTGATGTGCCACATCTTGCCGAAGCGCCCCGATCCGTCAATCATCGCCGCCTCGTACAGTTCCTGATCGATCCCGGCCATTGCCGCGAGGTACAGAATCGCCCCCCAGCCCAATTCTTTAAGCAGACCGGTGATAACCGTTATCCCCCAAAAATACTTTGGGTCCGCCATAAACGCAATCGGCGCGTCAATGAACCCCAGGTTCACCAGTACCGTATTGACGAAGCCGCCTTCGGTACTGAGCAGAGTGATAAACAAACCGCCGTACACGACCCATGATATGAAGTGCGGCATATAGGTTGCGGTCTGAACCATGCCCTTAAGTTTGGTATTTTTCACCTCATTGAGCATAAGGGCAAAGGCCAGGGTCACAGGAATTCCGATGAAATTACCCAGCAGGTTTATCCCCAGGGTATTTATCATCATGGGCCAAAAATCGTAATTGCGGAAAATGATCCTGAAATTACGCAGCCCGCTCCAGGCGCTGGTAAATATTCCAACCATGCCGCTGGAGGGGCGGTAATTCTTGAACGCGATGATAAGGCCGAAGAGTGGAACGATATTAAACACGATGATCGAAAGGACCGCCGGCAGCAGCATAATCTTCAACTGTAATTGGGTTGAAGCGTCTTTTCCTATCCGGTAGGAATTCGGTTTCAGCTGATTCATTCCGCTCTCCTTCTTGTTATGGGTTGACTTTCTGAATACGGGCGCCGAAACGCCGGTAATTCGCCTGTACCGCCTCATTTATCTTTGCGTCAAGTTTATCGATGCCGAGAGATTTCAGCTGGGTAATCAGGGTGTTGTATTCCCGCTCAAAGATCGCATCACTGGACGCGGTTATCAGCGTGGAAATCTGGGCTTCCTTAAAGTTAGTAATCTGAAGCTGGATAATTCCGATATCGCTGTTCGGATCGATGAACCCCGATGGCTGATTGAGCAGGCCCCCGTCATAGATTGCGGTATCCTTGTATTTTCCCAGGGCAGACGTAACCTGTACATAATTCGCGTCGGCGCTGCCCGCAGCCGGTGATGGCCTCGTACCGTATTCAAAGGCGCTGTTGTGGAAAGGCCAGTAGGCGAACACACCGGTTTTTGTGGTGTCAATCTTGTTTTGTTCACCTGCGGGAGTTACCTGTACCACATTGCCTGCACCGATGGTGTAATCACGCCCTTCAAGGCCGTATTCCGCAAGGAACATACCGTCGCGGCCGGACATGTAAGAGAGCCACTTCGCCAGTACGGCAGGGTTCCTGGTATCTTTGGAAATAAGGGTCTGCATCCAGCCCGTACCCGCCCGCAGGGACTTTGACAGTATGGGGCGCGCGCCATCCGATGAAACGATGGGACCGGCGGACCAGTAATTACCGTGGGTTTTTTCCGCGCCCATTCCGCCCGGATCACCCATGAAACTTAAAACCCTGCCGGAAGCAAAGAGACTGCGCTGCTGGGCTTCATCAATGGTGAGCTGGGCAGCGTCGATAATGCCTTCACGGTACAGGGTATTGAAAAATTTCAGCGCGTGTTTTGCCTGAGGGGTAAGTATCCGGTCATGATACACACCGTTCCTGTCAACTTCTTCCGCGCCAAAACTCATATAAAGAAATATAAGCGGATTGTACTGATAGTTCGGATTCAGCATCACCGGTATAATGGGCTGTCCGTTTGCTGCCGTTGCACCTGATGCCTTTACTTTCCGCCACGCCGCAAGCACCTGCTCTTCGGTTTGCAGATCAGCCTTGTTGAGTCCGACCCGGGCCAGCACATCGTTATCCCACATCAGGGCCACATTCACCGAATAATTGAAATAGTCCTCGTAGAAGGGAACCGGCGGGATTACTTTCCGCGCGTCCGGTGAATCCTGATGGCTGGGGAAGGAGTACCAGTCGCCGTCCTTGTATTTCAGCGCCTCTTTCATATCCGCAGGAAAATCCGTGAGCAGATGTGAACCGGGATCGTGGGTTTTTAAAAGTTCTTCCAGTTTCCATACTTTACCGGCGTCAATCAACTCCTTTATCATGTCCCCATCGGTTAAGGTCATCACGTCGGGCAGTTTGCCGCTTACCAGCATCAGCGCTAATTTGGCGGACCCGTCTTCCGGCGGGATGTTCATTTCAAACTGAACGCCGGTCTGCTTTGTCATGTAGCCGGTAACCGTGTTTTCGTCCAGGTTCCAGGTAAGCGGCGGATTCCACCCGGCCACATCACTGAACCAGGCGGCCTTAACAAGGTCCCCCGAACCTGCCGCCTGTTTACCGCCGGCAAACAGGATTCCTGTCATCAGGGTGCACATCAACAGGACTAAACTAAACTTCTTCATGCTTTTCTCCTCTTTTCGATAAAGATATATTTAGTCTACCCTGCTATGAGAATGACGCTATAGAATAATCCGCCGATAATATGGACAAATCCGCAATTGGAAGATATACTGCATCCATGGATGGCGAAAAGCAGGACGTTTACTTTAATGATGAGGTTCAGCGGCTGGTGGATAGCTTTACCCATTGCTTCAAGGTACGGATTACGATTCTGTCTGCGGATAACAAAGACCTTATTGTGGGGTTTCCCTATAGTCTCTCCAGGTTTTGCTGGCTGATCCGGACGGATCTCCATGGCTATCAACACTGCCTTAACCAAAACCGCCAAATGTGCCGCAGATGTGAACAACAGGAGACGCCGCTTATTTATCAGTGCCATACGGGGCTTACCGAAGCGGCCATCGCGCTCAAGGTTGATAAGAAGATCATTGGCTACGCCATGATAGGCCAGTTCAGGATGCAGAATACCATTCCCAAAGCCATCCTGCAGCAATGGTGTAACGCGGGGTTTGAGGGAGCGGCGTTACAGGAAGCCTTTGCGGAGCTGCCCCTGTTCGATATCACCACAATGAATAATATGCTGCATCTTTTTTCTATGCTCGTTACCTTTATCGTTACCAATGAATATGTAAATGTCCACCGTCCCGCCCTGACCGAAGGGCTTATTCATTGGCTGGAAGAACATATCGCGGAACCGGTCAGCCTTGATGATGCCGCCGACGCCATGAACAAGAGCCCTTCCACTATCTACCATACGATTAAACAAAATCTGGGGGTGAGTTTTAAACAGCTCTGCATCCTGAAGCGTATACAGCGATTTGAAAACATCATAAATACCGAAGTGAATTGTACGATTTCAGAAGCCGCCGCAAAAGTCGGCTATAATGACTCCCTCTATTTTTCCCGGTTGTATAAAAAAGTCCGCAGTATCTGTCCATCGAACTATGTCAAATCCGTTCGGGAAAAATGAGGAAGCCGCTATCGTCTCACTATACCGGCCGCAAAAGAATACTAAAACTGAACCGTTCCGCGTCCAGCCGGTATTTTTCCAACAGCTCAGGCCCGCAGCTGTTTGAGCCGACTCCGCTCTGCTGATAGTCCAGGCACCACACCGTATACCCCGAGGGCTCCAGTTCAAAGTTGTGGGCCTTTGTTGTCAACTCCTCCTGGGTATAAACCGATGCGTTAAAACTGAAGCGGCTGTTAGCCGCGCCTGTCCCGCTGTTCTCCGCCGCAAGGCCCCTGCCCTGGGCATCCGTCAATTTGGCTGCATCGCAGCCCCAATGGCTGCCGTTTTCCTGGGGTTTGATATAATCTTCATGTTCCAGGGCCGCAGTGGATCTGAACTTGCCGTACCATGCGGCCTGGTGCTTGTCGATATAGGTTTCGGTGGGGCCGTAGCCCAGGTATTCAAGCCGGTCCATGGAGCGGGGCAAAAACATACGCAGCCCGAACCGGGGGAGGAAGGGGAACGCCGTGTCCCTCTTACAGTCAAGCCGCACCGCGATGCTTCCATCCGGGGCGATCCGCCATTCGGCTTCAATATCAATGATACGCTGGATATAAATTGCCGAAATCGCCAATGTTTCATGGATAAGAATATCCTGCCCGTCCTGCTCATGCCGGGTTTTGTAGACCCGTACCGTATGGCGGTCATAGCCCGCTTCTTCCCATTTATGACGGATGTTCCTCTGATCATTGTCCGTGGGCGCGCGCCAGATATTGAATTCCGTGGGCTTTTCCAAAAGGGCGCGGTTTTCATAAACCAATGAATCAAAGGTCCCGGTGAGTTTATTGAACACATACCGGAATGATGGATGGGATATGACTATCGCAGTATCGCTGTCGGTAACGGTGATGGATTTTCCGACCGCAGCTTTTTCGGCCTGACCCGTCGCCCCCTGTTTTGCAAGCAGGCGATCTTCCCGTCTAAGTTCGATCTGATCGTGTCCCAGGATATGCCCCGCATTTGTCAGCGGAAGAGCAGCCTCTTGTATATAGAAGATAGTCAGATAGCAATTCCCATCGGCGGGCAAATGATAATTCAGAGGGATGTCCTTTTCTTCCAGGGGCTTGAGGTCCAGGGGACATTCGCCTGATTCCAGTACTTCACCATTTCTGCTCAGTTCATACCGCGCCTTTAAAAAGCCTGCGGTCCCGGTAAAGCGCAGCATGTTTTTAAAATGAATGATACCGCCTGATCCGGTGGCCTTTACAAAGGACGCCCGCACCGGGCGGATGATGTTTTTATATTCCAGCAGTCCCGTGTGGGGCCGGCGGTCGGGATAAACCAGGCCGTCCATGCAGAAATTTCCATCATGGGGGAATTCGCCGGAGTCACCGCCGTAATAGTATTTCGCTTTGCCTTCGACGGTCCTGCCCATGTACACCGCATGATCGCACCATTCCCAAACAAAGCCCCCTGCAAATCCGGGGTATTTTTCCATGAGCTCAAAGTAATCCTCCCCATCGCCGGGGCCGTTGCCCATGGCGTGGATGTATTCGCAGAGTACCAGGGGCTTGCGGCTTCCGTCGGACGCGGGCCGCGCGCCGGGGTCCGGCAGGCCCGATGTAAAATACTGTTCGATCCCCGCAATGGAAGGGTACATGCGGCTGTAGACGTCCAGCATGGAGGTATCGTTTTTGTGGCCCCCGGTTTCGGAGCAGGCCCGTTCGTAGTGCAAAAGCCGTGAAGCATCGTATTGTTTTACCCACCGCCCCGCTTTTTCAAAATTCGGCCCATAGCCCGATTCATTACCCAGGGACCAAAACAAAACACTGGGATAGTTCTTGTCCCGTATCACATTTCGCTGAACCCGGTCCAGTATGGCCTGCTCAAACTGCGGGTCCTGGGCAAGGAGCCCATAGGTCTCCCCACCGCCGCCATAGATGGTACAGACCCCGTGGCTCTCGATATCCGATTCCGCGATAAGGTAAAAGCCGTATTGATCGCAGAGCTGGGGGAAGAAGGGCGCATTGGGGTAATGGCTGGTACGGATGGCGTTGATGTTATGCTGCTTCATCAGGGTGAGGTCCCGCAGAACCTGCTCCCGGCTGACGGCGGAACCGGTGACTGGATCGCTGTCGTGCCGGTTCACCCCGTTGAGCCGCAGGGGCGCACCGTTCAGCAGAATGACCCCGTCTTTTATTTCAACTTTTCTGATGCCCACCTTCTGCGCTATCCACTCATCCCCGGCCTGAATGAGCAGGGTGTAAAGAACCGGCTGCTCGGCGTTCCAGAGTACCGGCTCTTTAACCTTAAACGTAACCGTATCGGCCGCCGCATTTTCCCGGCCAAGCTCCGCGCCGTCCGGCCCCAGCAGATTTACCGAAATCGGCAGCGTTCCTGCGACATTTTTGGCTGGCTCCAAATCAACCTGTATTTCTGCGGAACGATCTTCCCCAATCCGGGTATGAACAAAATAATCCCGGATATGCTGCTCAGACCGGGAGATCAAATAAACATCCCGGAAAATTCCTGAGTGACGGAATTTATCCTGATCCTCAAGATATGAACCGTCGCACCACTTTAGCACCAGCACGGCGATGTGGTTCTCCCCTTCCCGGACAAAGTCCGTAACATCAAATTCACTGTTGGCATGGGCAACCTGGCTGTAACCCGCATAACGCCCCCCGATGTAAAGATAAAAGCAGGAATCCACCCCGTCAAAATTGAGGTAGTACCGTTGGCCCGTGGGTTTTGATTCAAGATGAAAGACCCGTTTATACAAGCCGCAGGGATTCTGTGCAGGAACAAAGGGCGGGTCATAGGGGAAGGGATATTTTATATTGGTATATTGATGCCGATCATAGCCGGTATTCTGCCAGGTTGAGGGAACCGTCACCGTGTCAAATTTAACCGGCGCAGTAATACTGTCACCCCCGCACAGCGTTACTGCGTCTTCGGGCACATCATAGGGAGAGGGGAAGTAGGCAAACTGCCATTCCCCGTTTAGTGTCCGCACCCGGGAGGATGATCCCGACAGGGCCTCATCCGCATCGGCGCAGGGAATGTAATACGCACGGACCGGTTCCGTGTTTTCGTGCAGAATATCCGCGTTGTTATGATAGTCAGGCAGTTTCATGATGGTTCAATCTCCTTTTAATAACGATTATAATGTATCTGTTTACCCTTGTCTCATTTGTCATTACCCCATTACCACTTTAATTTTATTCACGCTCCCCCCGGGCTGAACTGCCACGCCTTCCGCGGGCCGCTCCGCCCTTGTCTTGTTCAGCCACAGTTCCCGTACCCCCTTGCTCACCCCGGCCGGATTCTCCACCTCGATCTCGTAGACCGCGTCCCGCCAGACCCGCCGGGCCTTAAAGCCCTTCCAGCCCACAGGTACGCAGGGATCGATAATGAGCCGGTCAAAGTCCGGCCTGATCCCCAGCATATACCGGGTTGCCGCAAAGTAGCTCCACCCGGCGGAGCCGGTCATAAAGGGGTGCCTGGCACGGCCAAAGGCGGTATGATCCGGCCCCATCACAAACTGGCAGTAGGAATAGGGCTCCGCCTCCCGGACCTCGATCTTGTCGTTCTGATAATAGGGACAGAGGGCATCGTAGAATTTCATCGCCCGGTCCCCCCGGCCCAGGATCGCCTCGGCGCACCAGGCCCAGGGGTTCGGATGGCTGAAGATGGCGGCGTTTTCCTTAACCCCCTTGTAGACCCGTGTCACAAAGCCGATTTCATCGTCCGCCGTGGAATAGGCCGGGGCGCAGAGGGCGAGGCCGTAGGGGGTGTAGAGGTATTCGTCCACCGCGTCCATTGCCGCCCTGCCTTGTTCTGCTGAGGCTGCGCCGGACACCACCGCCCAGGTATTGGACTCCATAAAGACCTTGCCCTCGACATTTTCCGGGGTACCGATCTTTCTGCCCGAGGCGGTGATGCCACGGGTATACCAGGAACCATTCCAAAGCTCCTTCTCGCAGATGCCCCGCACCTTTTCCGCCAGGGCTTCGTATTTTGCCGCGTCCGCCATGCGCCCCAGCCTTTTCGCCAGGGCAACAAAATGGATCAGCGCCCAGTGGTGCAAAAAGGAAACCATGGCGCTTTCCCCGCCCCCCAGGTTGAGGCAGTCGTTCCAGTCCGCCCGGAGCCCCTTGCAAACCCCGTGGGTTCCCACCTGTTCCGCAGAAAAGTCCAGTATCTTCGTCATATGCTCATACACCGTGCCGGAACCGTTGTCGGCGTAGCCGAACACCTCATCGGCAAAGCCGAAGTCCCCGGTCTCCCGGATATACTCGGCAATCGCCGGAACCAGCCAAAGGGCGTCATCGGCGCACACGTCCTTGAGGCCGTGGACGATCTGGCTCCTGTCCGGGGTGGGCACCACCGTGGGGGACTTGAAGGCCGGCTGCTTCTGCTCCCCGAACCATTCCGGCTCGAAAAGGTGAAGGCCGTAGCCCTGACTGGTCAGCCCCTGCAAAAGCTCCGTGAGCCGTGCCCGGCATTTTGCCGGATTGGAGTGGGGCACGCACATGGCGTCCTGGGCCGTGTCACGGTAACCCAAACCTGTCCGGCCCCCCACCTCGATAAACGAGGCGAACCGGGAAAACATCACGTTAATTTCAGACTGATAGAGGGTCCAGGTGTTGATCATGGTGTTCATCCCCTCGTTGGGGGTTTCTATCTGGAGATTATTAAGCTTTTTATCCCAGAAATGAGCCAAATCCGCAAAGGCCCTGTCCACAACGGCGAAATTTTCATATTTTTTCCGGTATTGCGCCCCGGTTTCCGCGTTTCCCTCCCCCAAAATGAAGATGATCCGTCTTTCCTCCCCCGGTTCCAGGGTGATCTGCCGCTTGATCGCCCCACAGTGGTTCCCCCCCAGCTCGGTTGAGCCGGAGCAATGCCCCTTTTCCACCGCAATGGGGTTTGTTTCGGTCCGGTAAGGCCCGATAAAGCTGTCCCGCATAGTGTCAAAATCTTCGGCCCTCCCACCCTTGCCATCCCCGGCGGCGGTAAAAAACTGGAAGCCCCCGTCCTCATAGAAGGGATCGAATTCAATTACCCCGCCCCTGCAGGAGGACCCGGAAGAATAGAGGCTCATCTGGAAATTCTTGTTGTCCATATCAATATGATGAAAGGAAAATTCCATGTATCCAAAAACACTCAGGTTCCGCCGTCTGCCCGACTGATTTTTCAGCCGCACATCCCAGATCTCCACCGGGTCCGCAGGCGGGATAAAAAGGCACTGTTCCCCCTGGATGCCTGAATAGTCACACTGGTATCGGGTATAGGACAGGCCGTGGCGACAGGTGTATTTCGCCTGATTCAGGGGTTTCCCCACGGGCTGCCAGGACAGGGACCAATAATCCGGAACCAGGGTTCCTTCGGCCCCGGCCTTTTCAGTTTCATCATCCCGGATATACACATAGTGGCCGGGCCGGTCCATGGGCGTCCCGTTGGGACGGAACCGGGAAATCCGGTGGTATTCGGCGTTTTTGTAGAACAGGTAGCCCCCGGCGGTATGGTTGAACACGCCGCAGAGGTCCCTGGTTCCAATATAGTTGGTCCAGGATACAGGGGTGTCTACCTTTTCAATCACATATTCCCGGTTTTTGTCATCAAAATATCCATACTGCACGGCGGACTCCTTCAAAAGTTGTCATTATTGTAATGTACAATATCCTAATTGACAATGTTCCAAGCAAGTATTATACTATTAGAGTAAACTATTTAAACTTCATGGAGGAAAAAATGAAGAATGTGAAGAAATTGGTTTCTTTAGCCCTGATCCTGGCGGTCGTATCGACTGCCGTGTTTGCGGGCGGTGGCGGGGACAAGTCCTCGGGCAGCGGCAGCAGCAGCGGCCAGATCGAACTGCGGGTAGTGGCCTACACGGATTTGACGGCCCCTAATGCGGCCAACGGAATCGAGCGGATCTGGGGTACCTTTGAGAAGGCCAACCCGGATATCAAGCTTATTCGGGAAGATCTCTACAATGAGGCCTATCACGAGAAGGTGGCGGCCTATGCGGCGGCGGGACAGCTTCCCGATGTGCTCTATGCGTGGCCGGCGGGACGTTCCAGTACCCTGCACGAGCGGAAGCTCCTGAAGGATCTGGCACCGCTCATTAAGAAAGACGGGCTTGATAAACTGTACAACCCGCTGGTGCTTGACGGTTCGGCTCAGGCCGGCGGTTACCTTGCGGTGCTTCCTTTAACGGTTACGTCCAGCCATGCCTTCTACATCAATAACGAAGTATTGCGGGCCAACAACCTTCAGCCTGCCAAGACCTATGCGGAACTCAAGGCCCAGGTGGCAACCCTCAAGGCCAAGGGTATTGAGACGGTTATTATGGATAACCAGAGCGACTGGGTTATGCAGTCCTGCCTCTATTCCACCGTTCTTGGCCGTTTTGCCGGCGCCGATTGGGAAAAACGTATTCTTTCCGGTCAGGCGAAATTCACCGACCCTGACTTTGTGGCTTCCCTTGAGTTCATCAAGACCATTTATGATGACGGTGTAATTAACCCTGCCATTTCCCTCAGCGCCGCCTATGGCGACGGTATCGGCAAATTTGCCAATGGTCAGGGCGCGTACTTTGTTGACGGCGACTGGCGCGCCGCCGGGTTTATCACCGATAAGTCCACCGGTCAGGCGGTTATTCCCCCTGCACGGCAGCCCAACTTCCAGATCACCGTGTTCCCCGATATTGCAGGAGCCAAGCTTAACAAGTCCACCTCCACAACCCTGGGAACAGGCTATGGGATCAGTGCGGCTGTTCCCGCCGGTTCCGCGAAAGAAGAAGCGGCCTGGCGTCTGGTTAAGTGGCTGGTGGGGACTGAAATCCAGACCTACCAGTTGGAAACCGGCGGTATTACTGCCCCCGCAGTTACCAACATTGACGTGTCCAAGCTGCCCCTGGAACCGCTCCAGGTTGGTATTGTTAACCTTCCCACCCAGTACACCACCGGTACGGCGGTATTCGACGCCGCCCTTGACGCATCGATCGCCAACGTGGTGAACATCGGCTTGCAGGAAATCGGCCTTGGCGCCAAAACCCCGGCCCGTGTTGCCCAGGAAGTTCAGGCTGCTTATGATGCCTGGAAAGCTGCGCACTAAGCGTTTCGTTTAATAAAAAGTAAAAGAGGCTGTTCGGATTTAACTCCCGCAACAGCCTCTTTTGTTATCCGGTCCTTGTAATAGGAGAAAATCGTGGCAGATATATCTTCCAGAAAGGAACAGCGCAGCGCCTATTTGCTGCTCGCCCTTCCCGCAGTACTTATCTATCTTTTTGTGGTGGCCTTTCCAACAATCTTTTCCGTTGTTTTAAGTTTGAGTAATTACAACGGCGGGAAAATTTTTGGGAATTCCAGCGTCAAATTGGTGGGCTTCCAAAGTTATATTTCAATTTTTACCGATCCCAACGGGTATTTTTATGTTGCCCTGAAAAACAATATGCTCATTGTGCTGGTATCCGTGTTTGGGCAGATACCCCTGGGCTTTGCCTTGGCCTATATTCTTTCACGTAAACTGGTGAAAGGCTCTGACTTTTTCCAGACCGTCATATACCTGCCCAACGTGATCTCCGCAATCATCATCGGTATTTTGATGAAGAGCTTCTTTTTGAATTCCAGCAGTGTCTACGTGGAAATTATGAAGGCGTTAAACCCTGCCTTCGAGTTCGCCCTTAACAAGAACCCCATGGGACCGGTGCTCATCGTCATGCTCTGGATGTATACCGGTATGTACGTGATCATCTTCCTGGCAAATATCCAGCGGATTGATGTGGCGATCATCGAGGCCGCCAAGATAGACGGCGCCACCGAAGCGCAGGTGCTTTGGCACATCATCCTCCCCACCCTGTCGGGGGTCATTGTTACCAGCGCAATTCTGGCGATTTCAGGTTCCCTTAAATCCTACGATCTGCTCTTTGCCATGACCGGCGGCGGACCGGCGAACCGCACCAGCGTCCTTTCACTGTATATGTACATGATGGCGTTCCGGGGCGCTCCGAACTACCCATTGGCAAACGCAATTTCTACGGTGATGGTCATTATCAGTTTCATATTGATAGGTGTTACCAAGGTTACGGAAAAACGCTTCGGCGGGAAGGAGTAGTAAAAAATGGCTGATGTACGCAAAGGTCCCATCTGGGCCAAGATTCTGATTTACATTGTGCTGGCTATTTTCACGGTGATGGCCATTTATCCCATTCTCTGGATGGTTATCCAGTCTTTTAAGACCACCCAGGAATATATCACCAGCAGCAAGCTGGCGCTTCCCAAGATTTGGTTCTTTGGGAATTATCCCTATGCGTGGCGCCTGGCCAAGCTGGGGACCCTGATGTTAAACAGCGTCTTCTATACGGTGATCACCGTAGCCTCCGTGATTGTGCTGGGCTGTATGGCGGGCTTTGCCTTCGCGAAGATACCCTCCAAAGCCACAACGGGCCTGCACGGCATGTTTATCGTGGGGATTCTCCTCACCCTGCAATCGATCATGGTGCCCCTCTTCCTCATGATGAACGCGGTTGGTTTGTATGATACCCGGCTCGGGGTGCTCATCCCCTATATCGGCCTGGGGCTCCCCATGTCGGTGTACCTGGCCACAGACTTTGTCAAAAGCGTCCCGGATGCGCTGGTGGAGTCCGCCCGGATCGACGGGGCCAAATATCTGAAGATCTTCGGCAGTATTATCCTCCCGATGATTGCCCCGGTGGCCATGACCATCGGCATCCTTACCTTCTCAGGCACCTGGAACGAATTCATGCTGATCAACATCCTCACATCCAACGATGCCATTAAATCGCTGCCGGTGGGTATCAACAAGTTCGCGGGCCAGCTCGCCACGGATTACGGCAAGCAGTTCTCCGCCCTGACCATCGGCATGATCCCCATGGTGGCCTTCTATTTGATCTTCCGCAAGCAGATCACCAAGGGAGTCGCCGCGGGAGCAGTGAAGGGATAGTGTAAATTCGAAAAAACCACGGACCACACGGACCACACAGACAGATTAACGCGTCTTTGTCCGTGCTGTCCGTGAGGTCCGTGGTTAAATTTGGATTTGCTGCCTATCAGTAACCGATCATTGGAATTGTTTTTGGCATTCGGCTGTAGGCGGGTGTTTCTCCGTTCCGTACTTTATAGAGGACCTTGGCTGTTTCCAGGTTTGCCGCCATAAGCTCCTTGTGGGGCCGCATGCAGACATCGACCATGCCGATCTGATAATTTTCCCCGTCGAAGCGGCCAAGGCAGTGCTGGTCATTGTACTGGAACCAGTGCGCCCCAACGCCGCAGGGGTGGGCTGCAACCTTCTCCACAAAATGACGGTACATGACCGCCCGCTCCTCCTGATTCGCCACGCCCTTAAGCCCCGTGGCAGGAAGGCCGCGGTCCAATGCGCCGGCGTGGAATTCACCCATTATGATCGGAAGGTCAACCCCGGCATTTACCACAAAGTCCATATCATTGGTGGGATCAAAGGAATAGCAATTTATTGAGAACACATCAAAATATTCCCAGCCGGCCATCATGCCCGGATTATCCGCCTTGGACCAGCGGAGACCCAGGTTCAAATGATTCCTGTCAATTTTCCGGCACGCCTCTGCGGGTATGCGGACATACTCCCGGATAAGGCGGGTTGAAAAGACGTTGATGTCCGGTTTCGATCCGGGATAATCAACAGAACAGCAATTAACCGGCCTGTTTAAATCCTCAAATGAGGCAAAACCCGATCCCCAGACAGTGTTCAGCCTGTCAATCGAAAGCGAATACTTTTCTTTTAGATCTCCTATCAGGGTTTTTTTGCAATAACTTTCTTCCGGGTTGTGAAGCACTTCGTCTGCGATTGCAAGGTTCGGCACAAAATTGAATTCCGGCTCGTTGCGGAGGAAGTAACCGATGAGCCAGGGATCATCCTTCCATTCTTCCAGTTGGGCCGCGAACTTTTCCGCGTTATCTGCGTATTCCGGGGAAAACACATCAGGGAAATCCCGGAAAATTAGTTTTGCTGTTCCGGGGAATTCGGCTATTTGACGGACATAGGGAATTTTTGATCTGCCGTTGTTGACCCCAAGGCCGGGAAAATTACCCTGGGAATTAACGCCGTTGCCCATCAATAAATGACAGGACATCTCTTCCCACTTTTCAAGCCAGGCGTCGCCGTATACACGGCGGATATTGGCCTGGCAAAAGTTAAACATTTTATAAAAGGTCGGTTCCATAAAGAGGGTGCGTTGCCTTGTGCCAATATCGTAGCAGTCTTTGAATTTGGGGTCCGCGGGATCGGGCAGCGAATCGCAAAATTTTTCGCCGTAGTCCACGCGCCCGCCCTCGCCCGGACGGGTGCCGCAGGGCCCAAGGGAAAAATAATCACAGCCATCCGGGTCTGTAAGGTGCCAGCGCCCGTCGGCTGTTTTTATGGTAGAAAAGAAACCGGTCCCTTCTTTAAGTTTGCGCTTTGAGTCTCCGCCCCATTTATTCCAATCCGCAATTTGATATTCCGCCAGCCCCTCGTTCTCCTTCATGACTGTTTTCAATTCTTCAAAACTATGAATTTTGCCGGGCCAGTCCCTGGGTTTCCATTGGCCGAACTCGTCCACGAGTTTAATGTCCGGCAGGGGGAATTCCTTTGGCTTTTCATTGGTCAGATAAAAATTCTCGTAAACCACATGAACATCGTGAAAGGTTTCGGAAACACCGAGCTCAACGCGGACCACATCCTTGATTGGTGTGCGGAGGCCGTGGACTACGGTTTTCAGCGTACCGGGATTCTGGTTTGTATAAATGGAGCCGTTGTCCAGCCAATGTAAATCGAAGCAGATCTGAGTCTTTACACGGGGCAACAGGCCGAAACGGAACCTGATTCTGCCGTTTTCAGCCTCTTTAACATTGACGTCATCAATTTCACTTTCAACGTCTTCTTTCGGCGCATCCGGAAGTTTCATGAAAAACCGCGTCAGCATGGCAACCGAATGATCCTCATTTACCGTAATGCTGCCGACAATATAGCGGTATGGGGTTGCGGGAATTCCTTCCAGGGAAACGCCGCCCCCCGACGCATCCAGCACAATCTCCGCACGTTCCGCCGTGCCGGATGTCACCTTTGCCTTACGGGCGATGGATTTGGTAAAATCAATTTTCTGCATATCCT
Source organism: Spirochaetia bacterium (assembly GCA_026002025.1). The sequence goes on from BOAU01000003.1 coordinate 41,918, forward strand.
GGCTCCTTTTACTATGGTATCAGTTTTTGTACCAGTTTATCCAGCGTCAAATGGACGATAGTATCCGGCCCGGCAGGCAAATTATGAGGAAAAACGATCGATACGCCGTGGGTATTCTGCGTGAAAGGGAGCGATTCACCGGAAAGGAGACGGCAAGCAATAATGCGATACCCGGTGAGCGGCAGTAAAGCAAAGGCCGCAGTATCCAGAATATGAATATAAACATTATTTTCACGGTACGTTGTACCAAAAACGCCATCAACAGGTTCCACCGGGCCGCCCCGTGTTTTATAAACTGCCTCGCCGTTTGTTTTAAGCCATGCGCCGATATTCCGCATACGGCCGGTAATTTCCGGCCTTAGTTTTCCGTCTTTGTCCGGGCCGACATTCAAAAGCCAATTCCCATCCCGGCAGATAACATTTACCATCATACGGATAAGCCAGTCAAAATTATGAACATTGTCATCCGGTACAAAACCCCAGGAACTGCTGATGCTCATGTTCTTTTCCCAGGGAATGGGAAGGATTCTCCCGGTAATTTCATGGGGACCTTCATCACATTGAAAATCCCCTTCCCAGCCGGAACGGGGATTGATCAATGTTTTGGGATTGTTTTGCCGGACGATCTTGTTTAGTTTTACCGGCTCCCAAAACCATGCACTGGAAGCATCGGTGCCCTGGTGGGCAAGCCAGCCGCCATCGTACCACATAATGTCGATAGGACCGTAATTCCCGGTCAGTTCTGCAACCTGGGCATAGCATTGCTGTTTCATTAATTCAGCGTTTTCCCTCAGACCCCTTGGATCGAAGTAACCGGGAAAGCGCCAGTCCATGGGTGAATAATAGAGCCCAACCCGCAGTCCGGCTTTACGGCAGGCATCAGTATATTCTTTTACAAAATCCCGGTGCGATGCCGTATTGAAAGTGGTAAACCCTTCGTAAGAACCCGGACTGTTCCAGAGTGAAAAACCATCGTGATGTTTTGTCACCAGCACCATATATGCGGCGCCAAAGTCCTTTGCCAGGGTACATAGTTCATCCATTTGAAAATTATGCGGATTAAATTGATCCGCCAGAGCCTTGTATGTAGTCCAGGGTATCTGCTCATTGTGACGCACCCATTCACCGCGGCCCAAAATTGAATACAGACCCCAATGGACAAACATACCGATTTTTGCGTCCCTCCACCATTGCATATCCGAAGGTTGTAGATTGAGTTCCCCGCACTGCACCCCGTCAATGCTTTTTAAATTGATAGAAGATTTGAACATGGATTGAAGTTCTGCACCGGTCATCGTGTCTTCTTTATTTCCATAAATAGAGGGCGAAACAAGCGCCGGAAAGTTCCACCCTCTACAATTCCTACCATTGCCGAGGTTCAAACTCCTTCGGAGTTTCCACAAGCCGAACTGATTCTCCTGTCAATTCCAGTACAAAAAAACCAACACTTTGGGCATACCTCTGTACATCGGGATCGACCATGCCGCCAGCCATTGCCCCAAGCAATTTTTTTTCTTTACATTCAGCGGGTGGATATTTTCGTATTAATTCCATTCGTTTCAGGTGATGATCAATATCATCTTTTTTGTCCAATTCACGTTTTACTTCAACCGCCAGAGCATACTCGCCATTTGAAAGCAAAATATCAATATCTGTAAGAACCTGATTGTTTTCATCAAACAGTGGTATGCGAGGATATGCCCGTTTGAAATTGTATGGATAGCTATCAAATTTTTCCCACAGTCTGGCAGCGATAAGAGTTTCAACAAGTTCACCCACCGACCGGTTCAAACCGCCGACATTTTTAGACACTTCCTTAACTGTCTTTACCATTTCATCAATGCGTTCGTCAGTTTTCCGCATCTGCTCCCGATTTTCCATAAGAGCCGCCCAAACTTGCTCAAAGCTGAGACCCATCTGCGGTTGTTGTGTTGCTGTAGTTGCCATAAGCACCTCCATACTATCTAAAGTATAACACAAATAAAAATGAAACGGTACAGGGTTCTTTTCAGCATTAAGGATTTTTTTTTATAAAGAGGTTTGCCCAATTCCGTTGGAGGAAACAACCGGAACAAGGCAAACCCCAAAGTATTTTTAGGCCTGGAGTTTCGGCAAGCGGCCTACCGGCCGCCGCCGAAACTCCCCAGTGATTCAGCGTAGCTGAATCACCTACTTTTTGTACACGGCGTCCAGTTGTGACTGAACGTTGGTGAGTACCTGTTCGTACCCTGCGTTGCGCAGCGCGGCCCTGAATTCCGCGACATACTGCTCGGCATTGTCGAATTTACCGAACACGATACGCGGCATATAGGTGTTGTACACGTTGGAAAGGTTATCCAACTGGGAGTTGATGGGAGTGAGGTCGAAGACCACCTGCCCGTAGGGATAGGGGATGGAAACTTTGTCGTAGGTGGCGAAGAGGTTCTCGATTGCCGGCCAATCCAGATCGCCGTTGCGGAGCTCCAGGTCATCGTTGCGGCCCCACCAGTAGTTGGTGGTGACGCCGTTCAAGGCGTTATCCCAGCCCGCGGGGCGGGTAAAGTTACGGCCGCTCAGGTTATAATCCTTGCCTTCGATTCCGTAGTTAAAGAGCCGGTAGATTTCCGGGTCATTGCGGATAAGGTCATAGACCATCAGGGCCCGTTCGGGGTTCTTTGACTTCGCCGCCACTGCCATGGCTCCATGGGTAATGTTAAGGGAGATAACGTTGTTCTGTTCTTCACCGAACCAGAAGAAACCCACATCGGAGCCGGGGAAATTTTTGGTCATCGCAGGCCGGATCGATCCCATCCAGGTCTGTGTATGGTGCTGGTCCGCGCCGGTAAGGCCGGCCTTCAGTTTTTCAGCGGTGTCGCTCGTGTTGTTCAGCACGTCTTCCCGCCAGTAACCGGCGTCATTCCACTTCTTCTGGTTCCGGGCAAAGTTGATAAGCTCATTTCCTTCAATAAAGTACCGGGAAAGCTTGTAGGGGTTAGTTTTGGATTCACCCATGAACAGGCCGATCCTGAGTCCTTCAATGAAGATATTTGGGGTGTGGGAAGCATTCCAGCCGCCGGCCAGTTGATCCACAATACTGGCGGCAGCTTCAGCATCCCAGGGAACTATCCCCTTGGCGGTCTTTACATACTGGAAATACTTTTCCAGGTCCGTCCAGCTGTGTACCCCATTGGCAAGCCCCGCTTCTTTGGCCCAGTCGCCCCGGTACATAAAGCCGTGGTTGGTCCACTGCGAGTAGTTATCTTCCGGGATAAGGTAGATTTTGCCGTTCAGTTTGCAGAGTTCCCAATTGGACTGGGGAACCTGGGCCCAGGTTTTGGGGGCGTAGGTTTTCAGCAGATCCTCGGTCAGGGGGAGGAACGCGCCGTTACGGGAATTGGGCCATGCGTCCAGCCAGTCCGTTGCGGTTCCCACCAGGTCAATGGAACCATCCTGGGATGCGAGGGTCAGGTTGTAGTTGGTCAGATAGTCGGTCCACTCGATCCAGCGGATACGGATTTCGGCGTTCACCTTTTCGGTCAGCTTCTGGTTGATCACCTTGAGCACCGCTTCGGTTTCGTTGGTGGGGATGTCCCCGGTGGTCATGTAGGTAATAACTACATGTTTGGACATGTCCGACCCGGCGCCCGCAGACGACTGCCCCCCCCCGCCGGCAAACACCGGGATGCCAATCACGAGAACCGCTAAAAGCACAAGAACGATTTTCTTCATCATAAAAACTCCTTATCAATTTATATTCTTCGTCAACGACGAATTAATACGCTGTTAACCTTTCACCGCGCCAATGGCGATGCCGGAAACAAAGTACTTCTGCACAAAGGGATAGAACAGAATAATCGGCCCGGTGGCAAGTACCGCGGTTGCCATCTTCAATGTCTCCGAGGGGATATTCGTCAGTGTTACTACCGAACCTGCGACGGAATTTTTCAGCGCCGCCACCTGATTGATAACCCGGTACAACTGGTACTGCAATGGCCGGAATTCCACATTGGAACTGAGGAACAGGCTTGAGTAATACCACTCGTTCCAGTACCCGATGGCGATAAACAGGCCGATGGTTGCCAGCGCTGGCTTGAGCATGGGTAAAATCAGTTTGATAAATACCGTAAAGTCCCCTGCCCCGTCTATCTTGCCCGATTCGGTTATCTCGTTGGGCACCGCCTTGGCAAAATTTTTCATCAAAATAATGAGCCAGGGGTTCATCATCAAGGGCAGCAGGATTGCTAAGTAATTGTCCTTTAGGTGATAGATCTGGGTCATGGTCATATAGAAGGGAATGAGCCCCACAGAAAACAACGAAGAAAAATAAATAAAGAAGGTGATGCCGTTCCGGTAGGGGAAATCCTTCCGCTGCAGGGCATAGCCGGTCATGGCGATGATGAACAGTCCCACTGCGGTACCGATGAGGGTCATAGTGATGGTCAGCACATAAGCCCCCGCTATCTGCCGGGGAGACCGAAAGAGGAGCTCGTAGGCATAGGTCGAAAAATCCCTGGGCCAGATCGTAAAGCCCGTCATGCGGATAGCGTCCTCGCTGGAGAAGGACGATGCAATTATCAGCACAAAGGGGATCAGCGCGGCAATAGCCATTGCGCTCACCAGCACGTAGGTAAAGCCCCGGACAACCATATCGGACGCGTCAATTTTGACCGAAGTTCCTTTCATATACATATTTGCCCCCTAAAATAACGCATTGTCCGGTTCCATCTTCTTGACGATGGCGTTACAGCCAAGCACAATGCCGAACCCGACTATGGACTGGAAAAGCCCCACGGCGCTCCCTTGAGAGAAATTGAAGTTATTCATCATGGACCGGTATACATAGGTCTCGATAATATCGGTGGTGCTGAAAAGTGTGGAATTGTTTCCCACCAGGTTATAGAAAAGGCCAAAGTTACCCCGGATAATGCCGCCCACCGCGAACAGGAGCAGAATCACAAAGGTGGGTTTCAGGCTGGGCAGGGTGATATACCATATCCGTTGAAAGGCGTTTGCCCCGTCCACCCGGGCGGCTTCCAATACGGCAACATCAATATTCATGATCGCCGCGAAGTAGATCACGCTTCCGTAGCCCGTGGTCTGCCACAGGTTCACGATGACGATGATAAAGGGCCAGGCCATGGGCGTGGAGTAGAGCTTCGCCATTTCTCCGCCGTTTTGCCGCACCAGGTTGGACAGAAAACCAAAGTCGTAATTGATCAGGTTATAGACGAGGAGGCTTACCAGTACGGCGGAAATGAAATAGGGAAAGAACATGATGGACTGAGTGACCTTTTTAAAGTAGTGACTGCCCACCTCGTTCAGCAGAATTGCTATCGCCATCTGCACCACGTTGCCGATGATGATAAAGGCCAAGTTATACAGAATCGTATTGCGGAGGAGCTGCCAGAGTATCCCCGATGTAAAGAGGAATTTGAAATTCTCCATGCCCACAAATTGGCTGCCGAAGATACCGTCATTGTAGTTGAACCGGGTAAAGGCGATATAGGAACTGGGCAGGGGAATGTAACTGAAAAAAATGAAGAAAATGATCGCCGGAGCGCACATGAGGAGCAGTGTCCGGGAGTCCCAGAGCTTTCGCCTCCACAAAGGGGGCTTTCCCTGGCTTATAGATGAAACTTTCACGTAAGCCTCCTATATGCAACCGGTTTCATGTACCGGAAACCCAAAACCCTGACCGGCAGGGTGATTTCAGGGTGCCCGTCCCTCTAAAAGCATTTTTTACGACATTAAGCCACGAAACCGCTTTCATAAATTATGATACACGGCATTCGGCAGGATGTCAAACTTTTTTTGCATTTTTTTACGAATTTTTTATGGGAGCGTGCGCTCCATAGGGAGCGAGCGCTCCGCAGGGAGCGCAGGAGTCCCGGATAATGAGCTGGGGCTTGATGAACTGCTCCCGCCCAGGTTCCTCTCCTTCCGCCGCCTGTATTGCCATTTCGATCAAGGTCTTTCCATATAAGGGGTAGTTGTAGTCAATTGAACTCAGCTTGGGCCGCACCACCTCCGAAAGGAAGGTATTGTCAAAGCTGATGATGGACATATCCTCAGGCAGGGACAGGCCGGCATCACCGGCGGCCCGTATCGCGCCCACGGCGCCGTAGTCGTTTATCGCAATCACCGCAGTGGGCCGGTGTTTGCATTTGAGCAGCCGCCCCATGCAGGCATAGCCCCCGGCCTCGGAATAATCCCCTTCCTGTACGTACTCTTCCCGGAAGCGGAGCCCGTAGGTTCCCAGCAAATAGATGTACTGCCGCCATTTTTCATAGGTTGAATGTACGGTCTTTCTCCCCCCCAAAAGGGCGATATCCCGGTGGCCAAGGGAAAAAAGGTGCTCCATGACCATTTTCATGGCCTCTTCATGGTCTATTCTGAGGGAAAAACAGTCCGCGCCCTCAAATTTGTCGGAAACGATGAAGGGAATGGTCCGGGCTATGCGGTTCACATGCTCCACATAGGCAGGGTCCGGGACCAGGGCGTCAACCCGGCAGCCGATCTGGATAATCGCCTCCACCCGCTGGGCGTAGAGCTTTTCCAGATGGGCGTCCTCCAGGGCATTGTCGCTGAGTATATTGCAGAGCAGCACCGTATAGCCCCGCTCGTTGGCGGCCTTTTCACATTCCACCGCCAGGGCCGCGTAATAGGGGTTGCGGATATCCGCGGTCATGAGTCCCAGAATCCTGGTGGTGGTGCTGAGCCCCCGGGCAACCGCGTTGGGCCTGAAATCGTACTTTTGAATGATCCCCTCTATGGCCGCCCGTTTCTCATCGCTTACCCGTGCATTGCGGGTAAGCACCCGTGAAACCGTGGCAGGGGAAACCCCCGCCTCTTTTGCGATGTCATAAATCGTAAGGTCAGGCATACTGATACCATAGCTGTTCCCAGGGGATTTAGCAATGTTTTTCGGTAAATTTTTAAAAATTGTGAAACCCGTTTCACAAAATGATTGACATCCGCTGAAATGGGGTATAGGATAATTCATAAAAGGACAAACCATGGAAACCATTTATCTTCAGCATTGGAAATTCAGTTTGGACAATCAGGCGACCCTCATCGACCCCTGGGCGCCTCTCTTTGATGATAGCCCCTGGCAGGACGTGATCGTCCCCCACGACTGGGCGGTGTCATTTCCCTTTTCCCGGGAAAATTCCAGCGGCACGGGCTACCTTCCCGGCGGCACCGGCTGGTACCGCACCCGCTTTACCGTGCCGAAGGGGCGGCGAAATGTAAGCATCGCCTTTGACGGGGTATACAAGCACAGCCAAGTCTGGTGCAACGGCTACTACCTTGGGGAGCGGGCCTACGGGTACAGCAGTTTCCGCTACGACATTTCCCACTGCGTCCGCGAGGGGGACGACAACTACATTGCCGTCAAGGTGAGCCACGAGGACATCGCCGATTCCCGGTGGTATACCGGCTCAGGGATTTACCGCAAGGTCTCCCTTGAATTATACGATGCAATACAGGTCAATCCGGAAAGTGTTATCGTGCACACCGAGTGTCCCAACAGTAATACTGCTGTCGTGCACGTTGCGGCGGAACTGCTAAGCCGTGAGGCGGCAGAAGATGCGCAGGTGACGCTGTCCCTTGCGGATAAGGACGGCGCAGTTCATAAGGCCGCGGTACATATCCCCCGCATTGAAGCGAATACGCCTTATGCAATAAAGGCCCGGATCGATGTTCCCGCGCCAAAACTCTGGTCACCTGATACGCCTGATTTGTACAGGCTTATTATAGAAGGTTCTGCAAAGGGCAGCGGCGCAACGATTAGTTTTACTGCGGCGCCGCTTAAGATCGGTATCCGTTCCATCAAATTCGATCCCGACAAAGGATTCTTTATCAACGGCGTATCGCAAAAGATAAAGGGTGTTTGCATGCACCACGATGCGGGCGCTTTGGGCGCTGCGGTCTGGCCCGATGTGTGGCGGCGGCGGCTTGAAAAACTAAAGGCCCTGGGCTGCAATGCCGTCAGAATGAGCCATAACCCCCACATGAACGAATTGTACGATTTATGCGATGAAATGGGCTTCTTTGTGATGGAAGAGGCCTTTGACGAATGGGAGGGCTGCAAGAACAAATGGTTCCACGGACACAATGTCTATCCACCGGTACATCAGGGATACTACGAAGACTTCCCCCAATGGCACGAGCAAGACATCGCCGACATGGTGATCCGCGGCCGGAATCATCCCGCCATTATCTTCTGGAGTATCGGAAACGAGATCGATTATCCAAATGATCCCTATGCCCATCCCCTGTTTGCTGAAATGACCGGCAACAACGACGCCAACAAGCCCCAGGCGGAACGGGTCTACAATCCGCAGAAGCCCAACATGGAACGTCTCGCGGTCATCGCCGCGGAACTCGCAGGGATTGTAAAAAAGTACGACCCCACCCGCCCGGTGCTGACCGCCGCCGCGTTTCCTGAACTGTCCTCAAAAATTAAATATTTTGATGCCCTGGATATGGTTGGTTACAATTACAAGGAACAGTTTTATGAAGCGGATCACAAACGCTTCCCCAAACTGCCGATCATCGGCAGTGAAAACGGCCATTCCCTTGCGGCGTGGAAGGCGGTGCGTGACAACGAATACATCAGCGGGCAGTTCCTGTGGACCGGCATTGATTTCCTGGGGGAAGCCCATGGCTGGCCAATACGGGGTTCCCGTGCGGGTATTCTGGACACGGCAGGGAATGAGAAGACCGGTTATTTCAGGCGGAAGGCTTTGTGGAGCAGCGAGCCGGTACTGTATCTGGCAACCCGCATCGCCCCGGCTGAAAAGGCGCCCGGCACCTTTTTGGAAATGTATCCTGCGGAGCTGTACCGCTCCTGGAATTACCGGCCGGGTCAGCCCATACAGATCATCTGTTACACCAATCTTGCAAAGGCGGAACTTTTCTGCAACGGCAAAAGCTGCGGGGTAGAGGCCCGCACGGACGATCGTGAATACATCGCCTGGACCCTTCCCTTTGAACGGGGAACACTGGAAGTACGCGGCATTTCTTCTACAGGCGCGCCGGTAAAGGACACACTGGAATCCACCCTGCCCGCAGTAAAACTGCGGCTGCGGCTTTGGGAGCCCACGATTGACGTTCCCCAACAATCACACCGGACCGTTGGGGCCTATCGCCTTAACCAGATCGAACTGGAACTGCTGGACGAAAAGGATCGGCTCTGCACTACGGAGAATCCTTTGGTGCAGATTTCATTGACCGGCCCCGGCAAATTGGCGGGCATCGAAAACGGCGACCTTTCGGATTGCAGCGAATACCCAGCCCCGCGGCGGCGGGCATACCGGGGGAAGCTCATCATCTATGTGCTGAGCCCGGCGGCGGGCGGAGAAAAAACCACCCTCACCGTTTCCGCGGAAGGATATGCGGATGAGGTAATCGGCTTGTAATGGATGAATGGGAGCAATAAATCCTTTTACTCCCATTCATTTCCTTTTTATTGAGGAAAGATACCAAAACTATGAATACTTATTGTCCGGCACCACCGGCAGCAATGCCCCGCCGTCCATCATCAAACAGGTTCCGGTAATATAACCGGCGCCTTCACCGGACAAAAACACGCAGGCCCGTCCCACTTCCCAGGGCTCGCAAAAACGGTTCAAAGGCAGCTTTGCGTAAAACTGTTTTAAATGCTCCGCCTGATCCGGGGGTGTCTCGCGGACATGGGTATAACCCGGCGCAACCGCAACCACGCGGATACCATGGGGAGCCAGTTCCAGCGCCGCGTTTTGGGTAAATTTATTCAGGGCGGATTTTACCGGCCCGTACACATTCGCCTGGGGCCAGCATCCCGTCTGATGATTGGATGTGATATTAATGATGGTCCCCAGTATTTTATTCTGAACCATATTGCGGGCCGCCTTTTGGGCGCAGAAAAAAGAACCCCGGAAATCGGTATTAACCAACTGCTCAAACAGTTCCGGTGTGGTTTCAAGAAAGGGGGAGAACCGTGTGATCCCCGCATTGTTTACCATTACATTGATGTGATCGTATGCGGCGAAGTATTCATCAAACATGCGGTCAATATCCGCAAGCTTGCTGATGTCCCCCTGAATAACGATGGCCCTTGCCCCTTCCCGTTCAACCTTTTCCTTAACCCGGGCGGCTTCATCCTTTGAATTGATATAATTGAGGGCAAGATCATAACCGGCTTTGGCAAATTCCAGGGCAATCCCCGCGCCTATGCCCCGGCTCGAACCGGTTACAAACGCTATCGGCCGCATCCCCTTGCCCGTAGCGCCGGATTCTGTGTTTTCCATGATATCACCATTCCGTAAAGGAGCCGTCATCGTTGTAGTAGCGCGGCGAATCCCAGTCTCCCGGATAGGCCTGCTCCCGTATATACTCCTCGTTGACTTCGATCCCCAGCCCCGGCTTCGCCGGCAGATCAATATGTCCGTCCCGGATCTTAAAGGGCTCCTTAAGGTAGCCCTCGCCCAGGGAAACCTGTTCCTGGCAGAGGAAATTCGGAATCGATCCCGCTACCTGCAGGCCCGCCGCAAGTGAAATGGGGCCCAGGGGATTATGGGGCGCAACCATGGCATAGTACACTTCCGCCATGGCGGCGATCTTGCGAACTTCAGTGATGCCCCCCGCGTGGCAGAGATCGGGCTGCAGCACCGCCGCAGCCTGCTTTTCCAGCACCTCACGGAAACCCCAGCGGGTAAAGAGCCGTTCCCCGGTGGCAATGGGAATACAGGTTGAGCGGGCCACGGTTACCAGGGCGTCCACATTCTCAACCTGCACGGGCTCTTCCACAAACATCAGCTTGAACTGCTCCAGCTCACGTATCAGCCGGATGGACATTGCCGGGGTAAAGCGCCCGTGAAAATCCAGGGCCAGATCAACATGCTTTGGCAGGGCATCCCGGATACGCCCCACCTGCTCAACGGCTTTATCGATGAGTTCTATCGTATCAAGGGGCCGGATGGGGCCGTCTATGGGAGTGGTCTTGAACAGGGTAAAGCCTTCCTCAACGGACTTCTTTGCGTTGACGATTATCTCATCCAGATTTTTGCCACGCATATGGGCATAGGTACGGGCCCGCTTACGGGTCGGCCCGCCCAGCAGGGCGTATACGGGCACCCCATGGTACTTGCCCTTGATATCCCAAAGGGCCTGATCAATGCCGGAAAGGGCCGAGACCAGAATGGGACCGCCCCGGTAAAAGGTTCCCCGGTAGACCTCTGTCCAGATCCGTTCAATTTCCAGGGGATTCTGGCCGATCAGCACCGGTTCCAGTTCCTTAACCGCCATTGCCACCGTACGGGCGCGGCCCTCAATAATGGGTTCCCCCCAGCCGGTAAATCCGTCGTCGGTGGTGACCTTCAAAAAATGCCACCGCGGTTTGACAAAAAAAGATTCCAGTTTCTGAATTTTCATTGAATAAACCTCCCGGCGGTTAAAGAACCGCTCATGAGATTATTTTATATCATGAATTTTTATCCGTCAACATATTTTTAAAACATGTTGCAAAAATAATGCCTGAATTTGGGATTTTATTTTAAAACATGTTTCAGATAGCTGCTTCAATAAGCTGCCGGGGGCTTTCCGTGTAATCATCCACATTTTTAAGGTCCATGGTACCCAATTTTTCTGAAATTTCCCGGGACGTTTCCTGAATAAGTTCCACACAGCGGAGCAGGGTTTCATCCCGCATCCGGATCGAGGGCCCGGCAATACTGATTGCCGCAATGGGAAGCTGCCCGGAAGTAAAGACCGGGGCGGCAACACAGACAACCCCTTCTTCATGCTCCTGCCGGTCAAAGGCATAGCCTTGTTCCTTGATTTGGGCCAATTCCTTCAATAAAGAGGGGCCGTTGGTGATGGTATGCTCGGTAAATTGGGTAAATTCCTGATGGGCGATGTATTTTTCCTGCTCCCCAAGGGAAAACCAGGCCAAAATAGCCTTTCCCAGCCCGGTACAATACATGGGAACATTGTCGCCGACACTGGAAACCATGGTAACAACCCGCAAAGACCGCTGGGACTCAATTTTGCGCAGGTAAACCAGGGCGCCGTCCTCCAAAATGGCAAGATGTATGGTCTCCCCCGTCTCCCGGGCAAGGAATTCCAGGGGCGCCGAGGCATAACGCAGGATATCCTGGGAACCGGAACGGATACCCACCAGGGCGTTCAGCTTGAGGGAAAGCCCGTAGCGGTCGGTAGCGGAATCCCGGTAAACGTAGCCCAGCCGGGAAAGGGTATTCAGAAAGCGGAATATGGTACTTTTATGGATTTTGCTTCTCCTGGCAATTTCCGTCACCCCAAGAAGCTCCTCTTTGCTTAATATTTCGAGGATCATCATGGTCCGCATCACTGCGCTCACCTGATCGTTTTTATTTTCCATGATCCTACCCCTTCGGTCCCAGTATAATACCACAATAATACGTTGACAATTCATAAAATATATCACAAAATAAATATAAAAATGAAACGCCGTTTTAAATTTGAAGAATGGAGCTGTCTATGAACCCCTTAATACCTCAAGTGATAGAAGCGGAAATCGCGGCAAAGGGCATTATCGCCGTTCTTGAAATTGAACAAGAGGCCGATGCGGTTCCCATTGCCCGTGCCCTTGTGGAAGGGGGCGTTACCGCCATTGAACTTGCCCTGCGTACCCCTGCGGCGGAACCGTCCATTGCATTAATCGCCAAAGGGGTTCCCGAAATGATGATCGGCATCGGGACCATTATCGAAACCGGGCAGGCGGAGCGGATGAAGAAACAGGGCGGCGTCTGCTTTGGGGTTTCCCCGGGGATCAATCCCCAAATTGTAAAAGAGGCGGCGGCCTGCGATCTGCCCTTTGCGCCGGGCATAGCCACCCCCAGCGAACTTGAGCTGGCCCTGTCCCTGGGCTGCCGTATTGTAAAATTCTTCCCCTCCGAAGGAATGGGGGGCTTATCATTCCTTAAAAGCATGGACGCCCCCTATAAACATCTAGGGGTAAAATATATCCCCCTGGGGGGCATTTCCGAAGACAACCTTGCCGCCTATGCGTCCCTGCCCCAGGTCCTGGCGGTGGGGGGCAGCTGGATTGCGGCCAGGGACCTTATCAAAAAAGCCGACTGGCAGGAAATCACCCGCCGGGCAAGGGCCGCAAAATTGATATGGGATAAAAACCGGAAGAGGTGAGTATGGAGCAGATAAAAGTCGTAACATTCGGGGAAATCATGATCCGCGTTTCCGCTCTGGATAACCTGAAATTCAGGCAGTCCCTTCCGGGCCGGGCGGACCTTGGCTTTGCGGGGGCGGAAGCCAATGTGGCCGCTTCCTTAAGCCTTCTCGGCCTTCCCGCCCGGTTTGTAACGGCCCTGCCAAAACACAGCATCGCCGATGCCTGTGTAGGAACCCTGCGAAATCTCAATGTGGATACCTCAGAAATCGTACGGACAGATCAGGGACGGCTGGGTATTTATTTTGTGGAGAAGGGCGCCAATCAGCGGCCAAGTACGATCATCTATGACCGGGAAGGGGCCGCCATTACCCGGACAGAGGCGGCGCAGTATAACTGGGATAAAATATTTACCGGCGCCGAATGGTTTCATATTTCCGGCATTACCCCGGCCCTCTCAAAACTCACCGCGGAAACATCTTTGGAAGCGGTCAGAAAGGCCCGCGAAAGGGGAATGACAATTTCCTGCGATTTAAATTTCCGCAAAAAATTGTGGAATTGGGACCCGACCCTGCTGCCCAGGGATTTGGCCAAAAAGACAATGGGACAGATCCTTCCCTTTGTGGATATCCTTATCGGCAACGAGGAAGACGCGGAGGATGTATTGGGAATAAAAGCCGGGGACACGGATGTCAAGGCCGGCAAGCTGGATATTGACCGCTACCCCTCGGTGGCGCGGGAAATTGTAAAAAAGTATCCCCAAATTCGAAAAGTGGCCACCACCCTGCGGGAGAGTATTTCCGCCACCCACAACAACTGGGGCGCCATGCTTTACGACAGGGCCGCGGACACCTGCACTTTTGCCCCCGAATCAAATGGCCGGTACATGCCCTACGAAATCCGGGATATTGTTGACCGCATCGGCGGCGGCGATTCCTTTGCGGCGGGCCTCATTTTCGCCCTTCTGGACGCAGCCCTGTCAAAGTCCGATCAGGATATCCTTTCCTTTGCGGCTGCCGCTTCCTGTCTTAACCATTCCATTTACGGCGATTTTAACTATACTTCAAAGGAAGAGACCCTTGCCCTGATGCAGGGGGAAAGTTCCGGCCGGGTTAAGCGGTAGCCGCCCGGTACGGTAATTATTTGGTATAATCGTTACATGGAGGATTCTATGACCGGAAAAACACTGCTCGAAGCTATTCAGACCGTTGCCTCTGCAAATATTTTTGAGGATCTCTACGGAAAGGGAACCGCGGAAACCGCGCGGCGCCGTTATGCCGGATTAATTGAAGGAATGCTGAATCCTGACGGATTTCCCGTGACAGATTTCCCGGAAACTCAAGGGGCCCTCCGGGTGTTTACCGCCGCAGGCCGTACCGAACTTGGGGGCAACCATACCGACCATAACCGGGGCAAGGTTCTCGCCGCTTCCATACAGTTGGATTCTGTGGCGATTGTAGCGAAGCGGCAGGATAAAAAAGTTTTCTTCCGGTCCACGGGTTACCCCGATGTGTCGGTGAATCTGGCAAAGGCCGATGGCTCATCTGACCTGGAAAGCAAAAGCGAAGAACAGGGAACCACCGAAGCCCTGGTCCGGGGTATCGCAGCGGAATTGACCCGCCGGGGTGTGGCGGTCGGGGGCTTCAGCGCCAACGCGGCATCCACGGTACTGCCCGGTTCGGGGCTTTCCTCCTCGGCGGCGGTGGAGGTCCTCTTCGCCCGGATCTTCGACAATCTCTACGGCGAGGGAAAACGCTCCGCCCTGGAACTGGCCCAGATCGGGCAGATTGCGGAAAACACCTACTTCGGGAAACCCTGCGGCCTGATGGATCAGACCGCCTGCGCCTCCGGGGGAGCGGTGGCCATTGATTTTGAGGACGCCGCCCATCCAAAGGTAAAACAGATAAACTTTGATCTGGCAGCCGCCGGCTACGCCCTCTGCGTGGTGGATACCCGGGGGAGCCATGCGGACCTGACCGAAGATTACGCCGCCATTCCCGCGGAGATGAAGGCCGTGGCGGCCTTTTTCGGCAAGACCGTTCTCCGGGAAGTGAACCCAAAAGATGTCCTAACTCATGCGCCGGAAATCAGGAAAACCGCCGGGGACCGGGCGCTGCTGCGGGCCATACACTTCTTTAACGAAAACCAGCGGGTGGACGCCATGCTGGCCGCTCTGGAACGGGCGGACAAGGCGCAGGAAAAAAAGGCCAAGTTAGAGGCCGTCTTTGATTTTCTGGGCCTGGTTAATCAGTCCGGGGATTCCTCCTGGGAACTGTTGCAGAATATATACGCGCCGAAACATCCCGAAGCGCAGGGGATTTCCCTGGCCCTGGCCATAAGCCGGGACTTTATCGAAAAGGGAACAACCAATATCCATGGCGGCACAGCGCCCATCGTGGGGGCCTGCCGGGTCCACGGCGGGGGCTTCGCCGGTACGATCCAGGCTTATATCCCCATGAGCCACATGGACGCCTACAGAGCAACGATGGAAGCGGTGTTCGGCAGCGGGGCGGTCACCCCGATCCGCATCCGCCCGGTGGGCGCCGCGGAACTCAATTTCTGATAATAGACTTGTTCGACAACTCGGTTAGTTATTGAACAACTCTAATAGAGGACAATAATGGAAAATGTGAAAAGCCTGTTAAAACTCTATGAGAATTTACACGCCCTGAACAAACCATTGGCGGATCTTTTGAATGAATTATTGCCTTCCCTGTCGCCTGATTGGTGGCGCGCCTGCGTGATGGAAAAAATAGATGTACAGGATGTTGAAATAATAAACCGAAGGGGCATAATTTCGTTATACGAATTAGATATGGGATTTTTATTAAAAATACTTATACGCAATTGGCAGGATTTATCAAATTTGTATAAGGATAAGTTTGATTCCCGGAAAGAAAAACTTGCCCGGAATGTACGGGATATTCGAAATTTTACCGCCCATCCCAGCGAGGCGGATGTTGCTGCCGCTGATTTTATCACCTATTTTGAATGGCTACAGAAGTTTGCTGTTTTTATTGGAACCAATATTGCTGACGCGGTTGAGCTGCTCTATAAGGAAAATGAAAAAAACGATCGCGAGAAACGAAACAGATTATTCGATCTCTTAAATACTAAAGTCATCGCACCGGCGCTGAATTGTCCCGGCTTGATTCAGGATATAAAAGAAAGTGTTGAAGACACCTTTAAACGGCTTGAAAAAACAAACACCGCCAAAGACATATACAACTGGTTTTATGACGCCCTTGACGCGAGAAGAGGGCGCCAGGTGTATGATGCATTCCGGGAAAATAACTTAACCGCCTTTGAAGATATCATAAATGAATTTTTTGATATTTATTGGAGAAGTTAGGAGTCCCCGTTCCTTTGCGCACAGAGGTTCTCCTATTTCTTCACCCGAATTCCTGCTTTAAGTGCACTACCTTTTTCCGCCATATTTTCCAACTCCAGTAAGTACTTATCATAATCAGACATGAACAGACGGTCCTGAATAATGCGGTACTTCTCAAATTCGCTTTCGGCGTGGTCTTTCGCAATCTCCGCTGATATTCTTCCTGCATCGTGTAATAGTGCATGGTCATCAGCTTCCAAAAAGATATCAAGCCGTTTTGCCCAATCTTCCATGGTCATCGGGATATGCCGCCGTGCCCTGTTCTCTGCAAGATCGAGGTACGCGGATACAATCAGCTCCAAAGAACGAATTTCGTCCTCAGCAAGATAATTTTTCGCTATCGAAACATCACTCTTAATTATCTTACCATCCGGCGCATCCTTCCATGTTGTCAGCCCCATGTGCGGCTTTTCGGCATTGGCGCGGTCATAAATCACTTCCGCCGCCGTGCGGCCGTGGATGGCGAAGTGCATTTTGTTCTGCACCTTAGCAAAAAATTCGTGGGTTGTCTTTGCCGATTTATCATAGTCAAGCGCAGTTGCATAGATGTCGGTTATTTTTTGATAGAACTTCCGTTCACTCAAGCGGATTTCACGGATTTTTTCAAGTTGTTCTTCAAAATATTTGTCCGTAAGTATGCTTCCGCCGTTCTTGAGGCGTTCGGAATCCATGACCCAACCTTTGATCGTATATTGTTGTACGATTTGGTTCGCCCAGGCACGAAAACGTACTGCCCGCTGATTGTTTACTTTGAAACCAACCGCAATAATCGCCTGCAGGTTATAGTGTTTTACATCCCGTTCTACCCGGCGAGAACCTTCGGATTGAACTATCCGGAAATTCCGGATAGTTGCCTCCGGTTCAAGCTCCCGATCATTGAAAATATGTACCAAATGTTCATTGATTGTCCGCACATCTACGTCATACAGTACTGCCATCATTTTCTGTGTCAGCCAAATATTCTCATCCTCATAGCGCATTTCAACACTATCCTGACTGTCACCGGTTGCGGCAACAAAGGTCAAATATTCTGCGGCAGAACTTCTGATGGTGATTTCTTTTTTGATGATCTTTTTCGGCATCGTACTATCTTAGCACTGCCCCAATATTCTTGTCAATCCCGTCATACTAAATTCATTTGCCGCTTTATAAAACCAATTTGTTGATATTTTTTCGCAATAGGATACATAGACATAGCCAGGTTTTTTAACGATACTTTTTGTTTTATGGATGATTATTTTTGTATTCTTTATCATTGACGTTAATTCATAAAAAGAGTCAAGGTAGTCAGTGCCGGCGAACAAAACAATCTCGGCATTGGAAGAAATTTTTCCTTCTTTGACATCATCATGCAGATGATTGAAGTCAGGCCATTTCATATCCCCTGTGCGTTTCGTCAAAGAATCACCCTGTCCGGAATAGGTAATATTGTAAGCAGGAAGTTTATAGGTTGAACGAACAATTCCCCAGCCGGCAGAGAAAATATAAAAATGTTCTTTAAATTTTTCATATAAGCTGCGATACACTTCATTTGTATATAATTTGAAGGCAGGAATCAAATCCTGGTGATTTTGATCATGTATCAAATCCCGCCAGGTTTTTGCAGAACCCTGGGAGATTTTATCATCGGGAATGCAGTATAAATCGCCGTCCTGGGGCGCTGCATTGTGGGAAGCGACAAAATGTATTGTCTTGCCATTGTAAGAAAACAATTCGCCGGTCTTTGATTTAGAGCAGCATAAAACCGGGATATAAGCGGTCATTGCATATCCTCCAAACAGCGTTTTTTTGCCCTGCTTCGCGCCTGTTTTAAGTCTTTAAGGAAATCGTGAATTTCGCTTCTTTTATTTCCCATGATATTTAATACAAGAATATTCAGACGCATTTCCTTGTCTTCGTTTTCTCTGAGAAATATATTTGCTTCGTTTGCGTTTATTTGATTCGTGTCTGCATAATATTCAACCGTTAATGTATCGATAAAAAGGTTGGTATCATTTTCATTTCTTTGGTCACCGGAAACTAAACTTGAAATTGACTGCCGAAAGGTTGAAAGAAATCCGCTTTTAACGGCAGACAGGGTGTGCTCCTGGTTGACATGCCAGTCTAATCTGGCGCGGATAGACTCTTTTACCGCAATGCCGGTATATAGGTAATAATGATTTTTTAAATCCCCGGCGCCTTCGGTCAAATGGGGAAAAAGATTGTCAAAATACCCCTTGCTTAACTGTTTTGAATCTAACAGCGTTTTTACCGCATCTTCTTTGGCCCACCAGCGATACCAGCCGGGGTGATTGTCGGAGATGCGGAGTAGGTTTTCTTTGTTGCGGAGATGTTTTGCTTCGATAATTGGCATATTGTTCCTCGCCGAAACTTCCATTGAATAGTTTTTTAATGTCGGCGGTGATATATTTTCCATAGAATAAATATGCCCTCCATTCCATGAAATTATTATCTCGCCACAAAAGTCGCACTTCAATGAGTCTTTATCCCTCATAGGATAATCCTGCGAAATTATTTTATAGACCGCACCACACTTACTGCATTGTTTTTCCATGTTTTACTCCTTGATCATAAGACAAAATTATTTAAAAAGCATCTATTATGCTCTGATTTATTACCAATCTACCTTACACTTATCTCTATAAATACATTCATCGTGATCATTAAATGCATGAATATTTATCATTCCTATTTGAAACTTTTTAACTTCATTTTTCCATTTATAATATATTCGCATCGTATTTTTATCATTACCAGTTTTAGGGCGTAAATGTAGAGAAAAAACGCTCTTTTGTGTTCCATCATACCAACATCGACGGCGGCAATTTTTGTATTTTTTTCCATACGCTACCGAGTTACATCCAAAAGAGTTTACAATATCATTTATTTCATCTTCCGATAGCTCGGTTGGTAAACGCTGTAAATATCGAGCAACGTCGGAGAGGTTATCAAGATAATAGAATAGTCTATCCGGTATATCATAATTGCTAAATGTCTTTTTTTTGTTTTTGCGCCATAAAGATTCTTCATCAGTATATATTTCGTCGCCAAAACAAATAGTATCTTTATAATTATTATTTATTTCATTAAAAGCTTCTTCAAATGATTTAAATTGTATTTCATAATTGAATTCTTTATTTGATTCATTTATTTTACAAACCTGAATATTATCATCAGCACTGATTTGGATATCGTTATTAACAACTAACCGCTGATTATTTATATTATAGTGAGAAATCAAAGAAGAAATATGCGCGATAATATTTTTTAACTCTTGCTCGAAATTTGAATTTTGCTGCCAATTCACGCAATTATAGCGTAATGACCTTTTAAAGATATCCGTATATATGCGTTTTACATCACGTGGCTCCCTTGTTAGGCTGAGACGATTTATTCGATTTATCCTATCTCTTTGTACATCATCCTCATCAAAGATAAAATATGCTTTTTTTTGTAAGAGAAAATCCTCAATGTTCTTCTTTATTGAAACAGTTATATCAGGATTTTCTTTTATGAGTTTGTCCAAATTACATATGCAATCAAGAAAATCCTTTATGTTATTAAATTCAGATGTAGACTCCATTTCCTTGGGCGGGAAAGCAAGGAGACTTGCATCAACAAAGAGATTAATCATTATTTTCCCCTTCTGAATTTCGGTTTTCTTTCTTACGGGCTTCAAATAATATTTGATCAGCTATTAGCATGGATTCTTCAAAAAACCCTTCCGGCCATTCCGACATGACTGAATATTCGTTAAGACGGATCCTACGGAACTCTGAATAACCATCCCTTTTTTCTGCAAAGTATATAGCTACTTTGTCCACAAGTGAGTCACCCGGTGCTTGGACAATACGCAGCCTTAATTTATCAATGATATATTCACTATGGGTTTCGACAATACACTGCTTCCCTGATTTTACTAACGATAGGAAAAAATCTCCCAAGCGGGATTGTACTTTCGGGTGAAGATGCAGTTCCGGCTGTTCAAACAACATGGTTGTATCAGATGGCGACAATAGTCCCATTACTACTATAGGAAGCACCTGACTTACGCCAACTCCAAGATGATTAAGTGAATAATTTGCAGCAGCTTCTTTGGTTTCTTTAGGTTTTATCTTCAAGAAAACAACCCCGTCTTCTGTACGTGTTGACACGGAATCGGCTACATCAAGATAATCGAGCCATTCATTAACAGCATCTTTAAGAGTACAATTCTTTTGTGAAATTTCCATGTTATTATCATTTGGAGGTAGGCAATATTTAGTTATTTTATCTCCATTTAACTGTAAGACCATAGCGGTATTTTCACCTACTAAACCGACATCTTCGGGGTAAGATGCATACGTAAATGGATATGCAGCTTTAGGACTTTCACGGAGAGGGCCAAGGTATTTAATGTGCAAACTAAAATACTTATCAACATACGATATAATTCCAGCAAAGCGACCGCTTTTATCAAGATCATGTATGGATTGCCTTGTTGCTGACTTTATTTCTGGGTAGCTACGCCAATTGAGGAAATTACCCGACTCTTCCGCTTTAGGAATATCAAGTACTTTAATAAACTTATTATGAGTTTCCATTGCGGCATTATAAATGCGATCTTCTAAATCAGTGCAGTTTTTAAAGCAGGATATAATATTTTTCTGTACCTCTTCTGATTGCAACTTGAACCATGACTGAAAAGTAGGAAAAGTAATTAAGTTAATACGATGCTTTCCATCAAAAATTTTATTTAGATACATATTAAACATATCATTTTCGTAAAAAAATTCATCCCCCCACTTTCCATCTAAAGTTTTACTGAAATCAATATCATCAAATGATTCTATTCTTCCTAAAAAATAAAAACTCTTTTCCGCAGAAAATAGTATACCTGCATTACCAAGCAAATTTTGAATGATTGCAATTACCTCATCAGTGAGGAAATTGTCTAGCAGAGGGTGAAACAACATAGGAGTAACAATTTGGACCTGCCCCGAGCCGGTAGACAGAAAGTTAAGCCATAAAGAAACTCATTAAGGAGAGGAATTATGGCAGTAGAAAGACGGAAGTACACGCGGGACTACAAAGAGGCGGCGGTGGCAATGGCGGAACGGGAGGACAAAACCGTTGGGCAGGTAGCCGGGGAACTGGGGATAAACGCGAGCATGCTGGCGCGGTGGCGGTCGGAGATGCGGGAGGCAGCAGAGGGCGACACAAAGCATCACACGGCGTTTCCGGGGAACGGAAATCCGAGGGACGAGGAACTGGTCCGGTTGAGGAAACGGGTAGCCGAGCTTGAAGAGGTAAACGAAATCCTAAAAAAAGCGGCGGTCATCTTTGCGAAAGCGCCCCTCCGATAATGGTGTATATGTTTATGCTG
>BOAU01000004.1 GCA_026002025.1 Spirochaetia bacterium
ACACCGCTTCCTTGTTTGATTGTACTATACTCATCATGGACTACCCCCTCCCAAGGGCAGCTTCCATTATTTCCCTTTTCCCCACGCCTTGTCAAAAGATTCTTGCTTGCGACTACGAATTGAAGTTAGGATAACATGATTCTTGAAAATTTCCGATTTTGACAGTATTCTGAATCAGGATTTCTCATTTTAACCACGAACTACACCAACCCCACGAATGATAGAGGGGAATTGGGTTCGTGCTGTTCGTGAGGTTCGTGGTTATTCTTGATTTGGTTAATCCAAAATGAGAATTGGACTTTTACTGCTATTTAGCGGTATACTAAATAAGAGGTAACAAAGAATGAAAAGCAATAATGTGGTAGAAAATAATACGCAATGGCGGCAAGACGGCTATACCCCTAAGGGGTATGTTACTCAGGTTGTACAGGGCCGGACGGTTCAAATTCCTGTGTCCCAGGTTACAATTATCCCCCCTACCAGCGGAACCGCAGCAGTTACCCCTAAGAAGTAATAAGCGTTTTTCCGGTATTTCCCCCCAATATCAAATACTTGTCCCTCTACCCCATCTTTTTCCCAAAATAAGCCCATAAAACCCTTTGCCAATCCGCGGAATCGGGTTTATACTATTCTAAATTTAGATAAACTTTTTCAAAAGTTGGTATTCTGAAAAAAGGGGTATGTGTTACGTTGTAACATTTCCGATTAACGTGTCCGCAAGCGGACTTATTATAGGAGTATTGCCATGACTATCAATCTTCCCCAGCGGACGGCGGCGGTGTATAAGGAAGCGGATGTGCTTGTGGTTGGCGGCGGGCCCGCCGGTATAGGCGCGGCGGTGGCGGCGGCGCGAAGCGGCAGCAGGGTGATCCTGCTGGAAAAACGGGGTTTCCTGGGCGGGAACATTACCGCGAGCTATGTGGAAACCTGTAACCACTTCTTCCATAATCTGAGCTTTAAGGCCAGCGGCATCTATGCCGAGCTGGAAGCCAAGTACCGTGCAAAATTCGGCAGCAGCGGCGACATCCGGCCCAATGCCCAGCACCGCTTTTCCAGTGAATACCTCAAGATCTTTCTCGACACCTTTGTGGCGGACGCGGGGGTGGAGATTTTCCTCCACAGTTTTGTGAACGAGGTGATCCGGGAGGGCAGCAAAATCACCCATGTGGTCATCCAGAGCAAGCAGGGGCCGGTGGCCATCAAGGCCGCGCAGATCATCGACTGTACCGGCGATGGGGACGTGGCCTTTGCCGCAGGGGTTCCCTTTGACCAGGGCCGTGACAAGGACCACCGCTGCCAGCCGGGGACGGTCAACTTCCGCATCACCGGGGTGGACGCGGAGTTCATGCTGAAAGGCGGGGAGGACCACCTCAGGGTGATTGGCAAGCGTTTCCGGGAGGATTACCGGGCGGGCAAAACCGGGCTTTCCTGCAAACGGCAGGACATCCCCATGGGACGGCTGACCCAGGCGGGGCAGATTTCCTACATCAACTACCCCTGCGCCTACGGCATCGATCCCACCAGTTTTGCCGACCTGACCCGGGGTGAAACGGAATGCCGTCAGTACATTCTGGAAATGCTGGATTATATGAAGAAAAACTTTGAAGGCTTTGAGAAAACTGAGCTTGCCTCCATTGCACCGGAGATCGGGTTCCGGGACAGCCGCCGCATCCATGGCGACTACCGGCTGACCATTGACGATGTGTTAACGGGCCGTCATTTTGACGATGAAATTGCCCTGTTCCCCCAGTTTTACGACATGCTTTCCCCGGACGCCAACATGAACGAGGGTAGCCCCCAGGACGCGGGGTATAACGGCTACATCTGCTCCTATCCCAAGGACGGCCTTAACTTTGAAATCCCCTACCGGACCCTGCTGCCCCAGGGCTTGGAGAACCTCCTCGTGGCCGGCCGCTGCATCTCCGCAGATCACGTGGCAGAAAGCGGGGTCCGGGCCATTTCCGCCTGCATGTATACCGGCCAGGCCGCCGGGACCGCAGCGGGGCTCGCCCTCAAGAAAAACCTCACCCCCCGGACCATCAATGTGAAGGAACTGCAGGATGGGCTCCGGGCGCAGAATCTGAAGTTATAGGAGAGGGTATGCAATACAATTATTTGGGACGCACCGGTATGAAGGTAAGCCGTATCTGTCTGGGCACGGGCACCTTCGGCGGCGGCGGTAACGGTTACGGCAACTGGGGCTCCGTGGTGGAGAAGGACGCCCATTACCTGATGGACCTGGCCCTGGAAGGGGGTATCAACTTTTTTGATACCGCCGATGCCTACGGCGGCCACGGGGAGGGCGGCTACTGCGGTCTTTCTGAGGCCATAGTCGGCAAATGGTTTGCCAGGGGCGGCGGACGCCGGGAGCGGACCGTGATCAGCACCAAGTCCGGCCATCTGGTAAAGGAGTATACCTGGGATGGTCCCAACCAGCCGCCTAACATCTCCCTCTACAAGATCCGCCGCCATTTTAAGGAGTCCCTCAAGCGCCTGCAGACGGATCATGTGGAACTCTACCTGATGCACGACATAGCCCAGCGCACCACCTGGGATGAAGTGTGGGAAGCCTACGAAAGCCTGGTCCGCAGTGAACAGGTTGATTATATCGGCAGCAGCAACGGGTCAGCCTGGGAGATCATGAAGGCCAATGAAGTGGCCCATCGCCGCAATTTTATGGGCATCGTGAACGAGCAGCATGTGTACAATCCCCTGATCCGCCAGCCGGAACTGGAAATTCTGCCCATGGCCCTGGATCAAGGTATCGGGATCACGATTTTCAGCCCCCTCTACCGGGGCGTGCTGGGCATCGATCTTCTGGAGCCGGAAAAACGCCCCTTAAGTGATGAAGCCCAACGGGTGGTTGAAAAGTACCGGCCCCAGCTGACCGAGTACGCCAGGCTCTGCCACGACATTAAGGAGCCGGTGGGGGCCGTAACCGTTGCCTGGCAGTTGGCCCATCCGGCCATCAGCTCGGTGATCATCGGCCCCTGTACGCCGGAGGATCTTAAGGAGCTTATCCATGCCGCGGACATTGTGCTGGGCCCGGAAACCATGAACCGGATCGACAAGATTTTCCCCGGTCCCGGCGGGGCGGCGCCCTGGGCTTACGAAGGCTGGGGCGAACTTAACCGTTAAGAGGAATATCCAACGCTAGTTTCAAGGAACATCCAACGTTAGTTTTAAGGAGATAACCGTGGAATACAAGAAATTCGGCCGGTCCAATGTCAAGGTCAGCCGGCTCTGTTTGGGAACAGGTAACTGGGGTTACAATACCAACTTTGTGGGCAACTGGGCTGCCACCAATGAAAAGGAAGCCTTCAAAATAATGGACGCCGCCCTGGAGGCGGGGATCAATTTTTTTGACTGCGCCAATGTGTATGGCAACCATGGGGAAGGCACATCCGGCGATTCGGAGCGGATCGTCGGAAAGTGGTTTAAGCAGGGGGGCGGCCGCCGGGAAAAGGTTTTCTTTGCCACCAAGGTTGGGCGGACCATGCTTAACAACGATTACGATGGCATTAATACGAACGATGATTATTCCCTCTGGAAACTCCGCCGTCATATTGAAGGGTCCTTTGAACGGCTCCAGACCGATCATATCGAAATGATCTCAATGCACCATGTGGATCGTTATGTTCAATGGGATGAAATTTGGGAAGCCTTTGAAACTTTTGTCAAAGCGGGCCGGCTTGATTATGTGGGTTCTTCCAAGTTCAACGGCTGGGAAATTATGAAGGCCCAGGAAGCGGCCCGGAACCGCCATTTTATGGGGCTTATCTGTGAGCAGCATCGTTACGATATGACCTGCCGGGGAGCGGAACTGGAAGCCTTCCCCTGCTGTATTGATCAGGGTATCGCAGTAACACTGTTCAGCCCCCTCAGGCGGGGAGTGCTGGCTGTGGATTTACTTGATCCCTCCACAGCCCGCCCCATTGAAGCGCTTTCTGCCCCATTGGTGGAGAAGTACCGGCCCCAGCTTTTGGAATACGCAAAGCTCTGCCACGACCTTGGTGAAAAACCTGCCAACCTTACCGTTGCCTGGGAAATGAACCACCCTGCGGTTACTTCCCCGATTATCGGACCCGCAACTCTGGCGGATCTTCAGGAACTGCTCCACAGCGTTGAGATAAAACTTACCGAAGATGTGCTTAAAGAAATTGACCGGATCTTCCCGCCCCCTGATTCTCTTTATTATGACGAAAATCCCGCAGTAGTGAGGCCCATGTCATGGAATTAATCAAAAAGTTTTCTCCCCTTGCGGACCGCATTTTTTCAGGCGGTGAACTGCGGCCTTTAGCTTCGGGTTTCCGTTTTACCGAGGGGCCGGTTTGGGACATCAAAGAGGACTGTCTTTATTTTACCGATTTTCAGGACCACCTTATCCTTAAATGGACTGAAAAGGATGGGCAGACCCTTTACCGGGATCATGCAAACCGGGCCATCGGCTTGTCCATGGACGCCGATGGCCGCATCGTGGCCGCCGAGTCCTTTGCCCATGGCATCGCCTATACGGACAGCGAAAAAAGCGTCCCCATTACCGGAACCTTTGAGGGCAGGCAGCTTAACAGTCCCAACGATGTGGTGCTTGCCCGGAACGGGGACATCTTCTTTACCGATCCCTATTCGTCCATGATGGGCGGACCAAAGACGATTGGGTTTAACGGAATTTTCGCCGTCACCCCCGGCGGGGAAACCCGTCTCATTGACGACAGTTTCAGCCGTCCCAACGGAATTGCCTTTTCTCCCGATGAGGCTATCCTCTACGTAAACGATTCCGATAAACAGCAGATCATCGCCTTCGCCATGGGAAAAAATGGAGCCGTGTCCAAGACCGGCGTTTTTGCAGCCGTGGACCCTGCTTATGGCCCCGGCGTGGTGGACGGCATGAAGGTCGATACCGAAGGGAATGTCTATGTAACGGGCCCCGGTGGAATTTGGGTGATCGCCCCCGATGGATCCCCCGCAGCGATACTGTATGTTTCGGAACAGGTCGGTAATTTCTGTTTCGGCGGAAGGGATTCCCAAACACTTTTTATTACCGCCAGCAAATCGGTCTATGCGCTGCCCATTGGAATTCCCGGCATAGTTCCCTATAGAAAAGGTGCGTAAATGAAACACACAATCAAAAACGAAAAGATAAGTTTTACCTCCGATAGTTTTAATGTTGAACCCTGGGAATTACGTTTTAACGATGAAGACGTGAACTACTTTTGGCGGCCCGCGGATCTGAAAAAACTGGGGACCGCCGTGTGCTTTCCCCTGCTGGGTACTGTTCCGGACGGTAAATACACGCTGGACGGCAAGGAATATGCCATGCCCATGCACGGTTTTGCCCAGGACCGGGAATTTATTGTTTCTGAAAAAACTGAAACCCGCATCACTTATGAGCTTACCGATGACGAAGGAACCTACCGTCAGTATCCCTGGCATTTCAACTTCCGTTTAACCTATTGTGTTGAAGGGGAATCCCTCAAAACCGAATACCGGGTAGAAAACCGGGACAATCGGGAACTCTTTTTTTCCGTAGGGGGCCATCCGCGTTATAACTGTCCCATCGGAGAGGGAACCTGTTTTGAGGATTACCGCATCGAATTTGAAAAGAGTGAAAGTATTACTAACATCGTAAAAACCTACGGCCCCATGAGTGAAATCGAAAAATGTTTCAGCGCAGACGGGAAGCGGATCAGGCTGGATTACTGCATGTTTACCAAGGGTTGTTTTTGTTTCAGCAATTATAATTCGCAGGAAATCTGCTTAAAAAATGACAAGAACGGCCGGGGCATCAGGATCAATCTTGGGGGCGCGGATCATCTTCAGTTTTGGACCCAGCCGGGTTCTCCATTCCTTGCAATCGAACCTTTTTTTGGTTCCATAAGTTCCCTGCCTTGTAAAGAGATTGACGGGGACTGGGTGCATAAACCGGGGAGTCTGCATATACAGCCCGGTGAAGTTTATGTTTGTACCCATTCGGTAAGGCCCCTGCGTTAAGACGCAAAATCAGGAGTGAATCGTGATCGAAAAATGGTATCAAAAAGCCCTCCGCTATGGGCAGACGAATCTGACGGAAATTGATCCGGAAGTATGCGATCTGAATTTCTGGCGGGAGTTCTGGCAGAAAACCGGGACCCAGGCCATTATTGTTAATGCGGGCGGTATTGTCGCCTATTATCCTTCAAAGTTTAAAACCCATTACCGGGCTGCAAGGCTCGGGGATAGGGACCTCTTTGGGGAATTTGTGACGGAAGGCCGCAGGGCCGGCCTGGTTATCCTGGCCCGGATGGACATAAACCGTGCAACCGAAGATGTGTACCGCGAGCATCCGGACTGGTTCGCCCGGAAAAAAGACGGTTCCCCCTTTATTACCCAGGGCCGCTATCAAAGCTGTTTAAACAGCGCTTATTACAAAGAATACATCCCTGAAATTTTACAGGAAATAATTGAGAAGTATCACCCGGAGGGTTTTACCGATAACAGCTGGACCGGCATTAACCGGAAATCGATCTGCTACTGCGAAAACTGCAAACGGGAATTCCGCAAACACAACGGAACCGATTTGCCGGAAGAGGCGGATTACAATGATCCGGTTTACCGCAAATGGATACTCTGGAGCTATCAGAACCGGATCGACAATTGGGATCTGTTCAATCAGGTTAGTGCAAAATACGGCGGCGAGGATTGCCTGTGGCTGGGAATGGTGAACGCCAGTCCGGTGGGGAATCACGCCAGTTTTTGCGATCTCCGGGAAGTTGCAAAACGTTCAAAAATCATCATGGTGGATCACCAGGGCCGGGAGGGGTACGGCTTTGAACAAAACAGCCTTAACGGGACGCTGCTCCACCAGCTGGTGGGATGGGACAAAATCATCCCCGAAAGTATGGCGGCCTATGCCCGCGGGCCGCTGACATTCCGCCGGGGGGCCGCCGTCCCTCTGGAGGCGCAGCTCTGGATGCTGGAAGGTTTTGCCGGGGGCATAACACCTTGGTGGCATATTGTCGGCGGCAATCAGGAAGACCGGCGGATATATGAAAACGAAGTGCCGGTTATGCAGTGGCATCAAAAACACGAACAGTACTTGTACAACCGCACTCCCATTGCCAATGTAGGAGTACTGTGGAGCCAGCGCAATGTGGAATTCTACGGCGCGGCCCAGCCCTATGATGTGGTGGGTCTGGCCTGGCGGGGAATCAACATGGCCCTTACCCGCGCGGGGATACCCTATCTCCCGGTAAATGTTGAAGACATCGCGGAACAGACCCGTGATATGGATCTGCTTATCCTCACCGAACTTGCCATTATTACCCCGGAACAGGTTCAGGCGATAAGGGCCTTTGCAAAGCGGGGCGGGAATATTCTTGCCATCGGCCACATAGGTGTGATGGACAGCGACGGGACGGTCCGCTCTTCATCGGTACTGGAAGATCTTCTGGGGGTGCATTTTAGATCCGTGGAAATCGCCAATACCGATAAGGACGCCGGCTGGGACAAACCGGTTCTGCATAATTATGTCCGGATCGAAAAAAAGCAGAGCCCGGTTTTTGCCGGTTTTGATAATACCGACACCCTCCCTTTGGGCGGCACGGTGAAAAATATTGCAGCCCTTCCCGGCGCATCCGTTCTGGGAACCCTGATCCCCGCCTTCCCCATTTATCCGCCGGAATTCAGCTGGACCGATGTTACCAAAACGGATATACCGGTGCTTACCGAATACACCCACGAGGGAAAGGGCAAAACCATTTATGCCGCGTGGGACCTGGATGCGGCATACGGCCGCGCCGCCATTCCGGATCATGGGGATCTGCTTGGGAATATCGTTAAGTACCTTTTGGGAAACAAGTGGATCGTCAGGGTTGAATGTGACGCCTATATCGACTTCAAATTCTATTGTCAGGGAAACCGGGTTATCATCCATTTGATCAATATCAATCACAGCGGTTTTGAGCACGGCTATGCGGAAAAGAATTTGCCCGTGGGCCCGGTGCGGATCACCCTGAGGCTCCCCGGCTTTTCCCCCGCAAAGGTAAGCGCAACTGAGGACGGCGCTGTGCCAAGGCTCTCGTTCACCGACGGGGCCTGTTCCCTTGAGCTGGAGCGTTTAGGGGTACACCAGATGCTTATTGTGGAATAGGACACCAAAAAGATTATTTAACAATGCGCCCCTGCGCTTCCCTCCTTGACATAATACTGTATATGGGGTATCCGGTGACGCCGGATACCCCATTTGGCTTAGGGGGCGTGGAAGCGCAGAGGCGCCTCCTATGAAGGGGCAAAAAAAGCGGGCTCCAGGATAAATGGCGGCCATTGCCGGATTTTATAATGGGCGGTATAGTTACTCATGGATTACGAATTCTACTTTCGTAAAAGCGCATTTGAACATCACCTTACAGAAGCGGATATTCGTCATGCTTTTGAAACATGCCGTTACATGGGCCTCTATGATGAGCGTGATAACGTGTTCATACTTTTGGGATTTGACACGAAGGCAAACCCCGTCGAAATATTGTATAATGCGATCGGGGAAGATAGCGTAAACGGCGGACCTACTGGTCCGATTTCACGCTATGCCTTGCCGCAGCCAATTTTTATCACAGTTTGAGGAGGATTAAACTGTATGACAGACATTGAAATAAAGACCGGGATTACCGATGCGGAATGTGAACGCATGGACAAATACTATACCGAAAACACTTTTGAGCTGGGGCCGAACCTCTTAAAATTGGGCATAAAACCCGGAGAGGTCCGAAATATGCTGCTGTTAAGAAACATGGATCGGGATGTTGTAGACTATGTGCGCTCCCAGGCGGCGGCGGCTCACAAGAGCCAAACCGAAATAGTCAATGAAATAATCCATGAGAAGATCGCCGTTGGTATATAAGGGGACCTCAGGAGGTGCCAGGCACCAAATTTGGTTTGTTCAAACCAGAAGAATATAACCACGAAGATCACAAAGTACACGAAGGAGCGAATCAAAGGTTCGAGGGGGAAAAGGGTGTTTTCTAACTTTTCTTCCCTTTGTGTTCTTTGTGTCCCGGACCCCCTGGGGTCCTTGGTGGTTAAACTTAGAATTCCTGCGCGGCAGGGTATAAATTACCTAAAAACAAAAAATAATACAAATTTTTTAAAATTTTCCTTGACACCCCCCAAAACCCATGCAACAATGAACTATTAAAAAGTGGCCGTCATGACGGACTAATTTTAATAGTTTCCATCGGGAAACTCAGTCTTTCGTTGAGGAGTACAATATGGCAGCGGAAAAAGCAAAAAAAGGGGTTTCCCTTACGACTTTGATCCTGATTGGGACCGTGGGGGGTATCGTTTTTGGGTCATTGGTCGGTTCCTGGGCGGCAAATCTGAAATTTATCGGGGATATTTTCATCAGATTGATACAAATGTCGGTGGTTTTGCTGGTTATGACCTCGGTTGCCACGGCGGTGGGCAAAATGGACATCGGCGCGGGCAAAATGGGCTTCCATACCTTCAAATGGATCATCGTTTTCACCGTGGTTTCAGCCTTTTTGGGGTTGGCCCTGGGTAATATCATCAGACCTGGAGAGGGAATTGTGGTCGCCAACGCCGCGGACATCAAGCCCCCCGCCGCCACGGGCTCTTTGCAGGAAACCCTGCTGGGCTTTGTGCCGGTCAATGTGATTGGTTCCATGGCCGCAGGTTCCATGGTTCCCTGCATCCTCTTTTCGATTTTCTTCGGCGTGGCAATGGGAGCCTATACCAGGACCTCGGGCAAAAAAGTTGTCCTTGAGGTGATGGAAGGGATCAACGGGATCATCATGAACATCATCAAGATCGTGATGAACCTGGCGCCCATCGGAATTTTCTGTCTGCTGGCGAATGTTTCTGGCGCTACCGGTTTTAAGGTGGTGATCCCCATGGGCAAATTCCTGGGGGCGCTGCTCATAGGCGACCTGATCCAATTCGCGGTGTACGGCCCGATGGCCGGTGCGCTCTGCAAGGTGAATCCTTTCAAGATGCCGAAAAAATTCGCCAAGATGTCGATCATGGCCCTGACCACCACCTCCTCCGCGATTTGTCTTCCCACCAAAATGGAAGACGCGGTGACCAAGTTCGGCGTGAGCCGCCGGGTAGCGGACTTTACCGGCCCCATCACCATGTCCATGAACAGCAACGGCGCGGTGCAGTGTTATGTGCTTGCGATCCTGTTCATCAGCCAGGCAACCGGCGTTGTGCTTGGTCCCTATCAGCTTGGCATGGCGATTCTGCTTTCGATCCTGATGTGCATGGGAACCATCGTGGTACCAGGAGGCATGGTCGTTACCTACACCTTCCTCGCCACATCCCTTGGGCTGCCCCTGGAGAGCATCGCTATCCTCATCGGCATCGACTGGTTCTCCGGCATGTTCAGGACGATTATGAACGTGGACGTTGATGTGCTCATCGCCATGATGGTTTCCGACAAGATGGGTGAACTGGATCGTGACGTGTATAACGAAACTAAAACTGTTGAGTATACCCAGGCCTAAGCCGGGATTATCCTGAGGAGGTTTATCATGGATGTAGAGAAAATGTCCGGCTATTTGCAGAAAAATCTGGAAGCCTTACACCAATACACCGCCACTCCCGGCGCGGGGACAACCAGGCTGCCCTTTACCAAAGAGGCCCGCTCTGCGGTGAACCACATCAAAAGCATGATGGCGGAAGTAGGTCTCAAGGTGCGTGAAGACGAGGCGGGGAATATTATCGGCCTGCTGGAAGGCGCAGACCCGTCCCTGCCGGCCCTGGTCACCGGCTCCCATTTTGACACGGTCACCAACGGCGGCGATTTTGACGGCCTTATGGGGATCACCTGCGGCATCGAAGTTGCCCGGCTCATCCGCGAAAAGGGTCTTAGGCTCAAACGCAACCTAATCGTCATCGGTTTTCACGATGAAGAGGGAATGCGATTTGGTACCGGCTACTTTGGATCAAAATCGATCCTGGGCCAGGTGACCCAGGAGGACCTGCACCGCTACAAGGACAAGGACAATGTTTCGATTTACGAGGCAATGAAGGAATACGGTCTGGTTCCCGAGGACCTGCCCAAAGCGGCCTGGGACCTGAAAACCATCAGGGCCTTCATCGAACTGCACATCGAGCAGGGGCCGGTGCTGTTCCAGAGCGGCAAAGAGCTGGGGCTGGTGGAGTGCATCGTCGGTATTCAGCGGTACATTGTCACCGTGCGGGGCCGCTCAGACCATGCCGGTACCACGCCCATGGACATGCGTATAGACGCGGTGGAAGCGGCGGCCAAGGTTATCGCCAAAATCCCCGACTGGGCCCGGGAGAAGGGGGACGGCACCGTGGCGACCACGGGCTACGTCAAGGTTTTGCCCGGCGGCATGAACATCGTAGCGGAGGAAGTACAGTTTTCGGTGGACGTGCGTTCCCGTAACAACGCGAATATTCTGGACATCGCGGCTAAAATCCGCTCCGAACTTGACACGGTATGCGCCCGGAACGGTTCCACCTACCAGATGGACAGCAAGCTTACCATCACCCCGGTGAACCTGAGCGAGGGTATGCTGGCCAAACTGGAAAAAGCCGCGCGGGCGCGGGGCTACAGCTACCGGCTGATGGTTTCAGGCGCGGGGCACGATGCCCTGGCTATCGCTCAGGTGCTGGACACAGTGATGCTTTTCGCGCCCAGCAAGGACGGCCGCAGCCACTGTCCGGTGGAATGGACCGAATACCGGGACATTGCGAAGGCGGCGCTGGTACTTTATGATTTAATTCTGGATATGCAGGAAGGTACCCATGATTAAGCGAAGTTCTGATCTGTCCGTTAAACTGGAACCGAATTTGAAAGGCGGCAAAGGAACAATACGGATCGTCAACATTCTGGAAAACACCGAGCTCTACGGCAAAGGCAGGCTCTTTGGGGTGAGCATCATCCCCGTGGGCGGCTCAATCGGCCAACATACCCATGAGGGTGATTTTGAGACCTACTATATCCTCAAGGGCAAGGCGCGGGTCAACGACAACGGCGCCATCGCCGAGCTTGGTCCCGGCGACATGACCCAGTGCGTTGACGGGCACTTTCATTCCATTGAAAACATCGGTGATGTTGATCTGGAATATCTTGCGGTTATTTTATACACAAGGAGTTAATAATGGGTTATCCCAAAGACGTGTTATCATCAAGGGCCGTGGTCAAGCACGGCAATTACGCGGTCATTCCGCCTGAGGGCAGGGTGAACAACGTGGTTCCCGGAATCGAAGGCTGCCGTTTGAGCATCATCGCTTCTCCCAAAATGGGGGCCAGCTTTGTGCAGTACATCATCGATGCTGAAAAAGAAGGCGCCGGCACAACGAAAATTTTTGGCGCGGAACAGGGCATCGAATCTTTTATCTATATTATTGAAGGACAGGCGAAGCTTAGCGCGGGCGGGCAAACATGGCAGGGCGAAGCGGGCGCGTATCTCTACTCGCCCACCGGTCTGGACTTCAAGCTCGCGGCCAAAACCAGGGCCTTGCTCTACAAGCAGCGTTACATTCCGGTGGAGGGCCAGGGGCCGAGGGTGGTGTACGGCAACGTGAACGACATCGCCTACCGGGAGTACGACAACATGGAGAATGTGTTCATCAAGGACCTGCTCCCGGTTGAAATTGGTTTCGACATGAACATGCACATCCTTTCCTTTGCTCCGGGCGGATGCCATCCCTTTGTGGAAACCCACGTGCAGGAACACGGCGCGTACATCCTGGAAGGGGAGGGCTGTTATCTGCTGGACAACGAATGGCAGATGATCAAACAGGAAGACTTTGTCTGGTTTGGTCCCTTTGTAACCCAGGCTGCCTACGGAGTAGGAAGGTCGAATTTCACCTACATCTACTCCAAAGACTGCCACCGGGATGTTGAGATATAGGTAATTCAATTTTAACCACGGACCACACTGACCACACGGACAAAAAAAGGACAGGAAAGAACGAGTCTGTGAGGGTCTGTGTGGTCTGTGGTTAATTCTTAAAAGGACGTTGTGAAGGGATTATGAATACGGAGCTGAAACACATTTCAGAGAATCTGCTTACACTGCGGAGAAGGCTGAAACTTTCGCAGCGGGATTTTATTCAGAACTATGTAAGCGATACCGAAGGCGTCCCCCTGATCAGCGTTTCCACGTTTTCCAATATTGAAAACGGAAGTACCGTTGGCATTGAGGCCTTGGCTGAAAATGTGGCGCAAAAGCTCAATGCGGACAAGTCGGTATTCCTGCTGGACCCCGATGATTTTGCCAAAAATATCGAACTGTTTTTGGGTGAAACCCTGGAGGCCCAAAGGGACCGGATTACGGTGTCCCGCAAGCTCAGCAGCAGCGAGGTTCTGGTGCAGGGTGTTTCCGATTTTCTTATGGAAGCGGTTATGCGCGGGGAGATGCGGCCCGGCTCAAAACTGCCCTCGGACCGGGAATTGAGCGCCCGTTTCAAGGTGGGCCGTACTACGTTACGCGAAGCCCTGCGGGTGCTGGGCAGCCTGGGGATCATTACGATCCTGCCGGGACACGGAACCTATCTGGCGTCGAGTAACGCCGGGTTTCACAATTCCCTGTCATGGACGGTGCTGCTCAGCGACAACTCGGTGGACCACCTCATTGTTGTACGTAACGAACTTGAGGCGGTTTCCGCACGGCTTGCGGCGCAGAACGCGGACAAGGTTTCCGTTGGGGAACTGGGCGGGATCTATCAAAAGATGAAAGCAGCCTTTGACGAAGCGAACTTCAAAGATTTCCTGGATCTGGACCTCGACTTTCATCTTGCTATCGCCCGCTGTTCCCAAAATCCCATCATCCATGATCTGCTGGCCACTTCCCGTAAAATGCTCAAGTTTATCAGCAAGAGCGGCATGGTGAATCTGGAAAACCTGCGGGATATCTATGACGAGCATGGCGATATCTATAACGCCATTGTGGACAAGGACAGTACGCGCTCGCAGGAAAAGATGGCATTTCATCTTGCCAAAGCCCGCACGCGGTATCATCTTGAAAAATAGCTTGACAGTATTTACTGTTGATGCTATAATTTGAAATATAATTCTAATTATTAGAGGAGAAGGCAATGAAAGCAGCGGAAGCGATGATCAAAATTCTTGAGATTGAAGGCATTGATACGGTGTACGGAATTCCCGGCGCAGGTATCAACGGATTCTACAAATACCTGGGGGAATCGAAAAAAATCAGGTCCTTTTGCCACCGGCATGAGGAAGCCTGTGTCCACGCCGCCGGCGGTCATTACCGGGCCAGCGGGAAAATGGCGGTTGCGGCCTGTACCTCCGGGCCGGGGGCCACAAACTTTGTTACCGGGGTGTATACCTGTAACATCGACAGCATACCGGTGATCGCCATCACCGGGCAGGCGGTACGGGCACAGTTGGGCAAAGACGCGTTCCAGTGCGTTGACATCGCGAAGATCTGCGAACCTGTGGCAAAAAAAACCTACCAGATCATTGACCCGGCGAAGGTGATTGAAACTTTTGCCGAAGCCTTTCGTGTTGCCCGTGAAGGAAAGCCCGGCGCGGTGGTGATCGATCTGCCCCTTGATATACAGAACGCCGAAATCGAGTTTGATCCCGCTTCCTACAAACCCCTCGCCTTTACCACCCCCGATCCCAAAGCGGCCGACATAGCGAAGGCCATCCAGATGATAAATGAGGCGAAGAATCCCCTGCTGCTTATGGGCGGCGGCGTGATACTGGCTGACGCGGCCAAAGAATGCGTCAAGCTGGCGGAAACCTTGAATATGCCGCTTATCACCACCTATATGGCCAAGGGCGGCATTCCGATAAACCATCCACTCAACGCCGGTCACTGCGGTATTCAGGTGGGCCAGCCGATCGGCAATAAGGTTTTCCTTGACAGCGATCTGGTGCTGGGTATCGGCTGCCGCTTTACCGACCGGCACACCGGCGCGTTAGACGTATACCGCAGCGGGCGCAAGTTCATTCACATCAACATCGAGCCCCATGAAATCGGCAAGATCTTCCCCGCTGATTTGGGCATTGTGGCGGACGCGAAAAAGGCGATCAACGCGCTGCTTGCGGAGGCCGGGAAAAACGGAAAAAAGAGCGCCCATCAGGACGCGGCGAATCTTCCGGCCCTACGCAAAGAGCTTGCCCGCAAGCTGGATTACGATGTAAAACCGATTAATCCCCACCGTGTATTCGGCGAGTTAAACAAATATTTTGGGGATAATGCTATTTTCACCACCGGCTGCGGCATCACCCAAATTTGGTCCGGCCAGCTCCAGGACATCGACAATCCCCGCCGCTATCTTCCTTCCGGGGGCGCCGGTACTCTGGGCTATGACATCCCCGCCGCATTCGGCGCAATGGCCGCCACCGGCAGACAGGCCGTCGCGGTAATGGGCGATTTTGGTTTTACCTTTCATGTGCAGGAACTTGCGGTGTGCGCCAAAAACAAGATCCCGGTCATCGTGGTGATCGTCAACAACGCGTACCTCGGCCTGATACGGCAGAACCAGAAATATGCCTATGGTTACGAGTGCGATGTGGCCATGCCGGAAAACCAGGGGATGATGGATTACGTGAAAGTGGCCGAAGGCTTTGCCTGCTACGGCGAGCGTGTTTTTGACGCGAAGGATATTCCCGCCGCCCTTGACCGGGCCAAGGCAAGCGGTAAACCCGCCATCATTGATATTGTCTGCGATCCTGTGGTGGACTGCTCAATGGGCAGCGCATTGAACAACTGCAAAGAATTTGTCTACTGACAAAAGGAGAAAACTGAAATGAACGAACTTTTTGACAAAGCAAAAAAACTGTTGAACGGCTGGAGGGGCGAGAGTTATGTGTTCGGCCGGGGTGTGCTGCCTCAACTTGGAAAACTGGCTGCCCAGTTCGGGAAAAATGCTTTGGTTGTTAGTAATACTACCTACATGAAACCCGTGGCGGATGCGGTGACCGCCGCGCTCAAGAGCGCCGGAGTCTCCCTTGCCGGCGGCCTTATCGTCCCCGATGCGGGCCCCAACGCCCCCCGTGCGGATGTGTACCGCATCGAGACCTACATACTCCACCACAAACCCGATGTGATCATCGCCGTGGGCGGCGGTTCTACCATTGACGCCTGTAAGGCCGCCAACTTCCTCGCCACCCTGGGCGGCGCGGTAAGTCCCGAAATCGATCACTGGTTCGGCACCGGTATTGTCAGCGAGGCCTTGAAGAGCAGCGGGAAAAAACTCTATCCCCTTATCGCGGTGGAGACCTCGGCAAGTTCCGGGGCGCACCTCACCAAATATTCCAATATCACCGATCCGGTGGTGGGCCAGAAAAAACTGGTGGTGGACGACGCGATCATTCCCCAGTACGCGCTTTTTGATTACGACGTGACCGCCTCCATGCCCATCCCCGTCACCATTGACGGCGCCCTGGATTCCATCGCCCACTGCTTCGAGGTTTTCTCCGGGCTTCCGGCAAACGCGCCCAAAGAAAAATTCGATCTTGCCGCCGCCCTGACCGAAGCCGCGGTTGAGCTTACGGTTCAGTATGCCCCCCGGGTCATCAAGGACCCCAAAGACATGGAAGCCCGTGAAGCCATCGGCATGTCAACGGACCTGGGCGGTTACGCGATCATGGTGGGCGGCACCCACGGCCCCCACATGACCAGTTTTTCACTGGTGGACCTGACGGGCCACGGCACCGCCTGCGGCCTGATGAACCCCTACTACGCGGTGTTCTTCGCCCCGGCCATCGAAAAGCAGTTGAGAATTGCGGGTAACATTTTCAAGAAGTACAGTTACATCTCCGAAGATCTGGACAAACTTTCCGGCAGGGAACTGGGGCTTGCCTTTGCAAAAGGCATGGTCGCCTTCGGCAAGGCCATCGGCGCGCCCACGACCCTCAAGGACCTGCCCAAGTGGAACGACGGCTATGTGGACAAGATCCTCACCGCGGCCAAGGACCCGCAGCTTGACATGAAGCTCAAGAACATGCCCGTGCCCCTTACCGCCGAAAAAGTGGACGAGTACATGGGGCCGATTATCAGGGCCGCTGCAAGTGGGGACTTCTCCCTTATCAAGCAGATGGCTTCATAAAAAGGGGCCTAACCGGATGCCGCTCATTACGTTTCCCTACGGGAAAGAAGTTTTAGAGTACGATATACCCGATGCCCGTTTTAAGGGTGAACTGGTCTCCCGGATGCATCACTATAGGGCGGAAAGAAGTGGGGAAGCACTGGTCGATTTCGCCCTGGAGCATCCGGCGGGGACCCCTCCCCTGCGGGTGATGGCGGAGGGCAAGAAAAAAGTAGTCCTGATTGCCAGCGATCATACCCGCCCGGTGCCCAGCAAGATCATCGTTCCCCGGATGCTGGCGGAGATCCGTCGGGGAAGTCCCGATGCGGAGATCACGATTCTGATTGCCACAGGCTGCCACCGGGAAACTACTCAGGCGGAACTGGAAAGCAAGTTCGGCCCCGAGATCATGGGCCGTGAGAAGATCATCATCCACGACTGCGATTCTCCCGACATGGTCTACATGGGAAAGCTCCCCTCCGGTGGAGACCTGATCCTTAACAAGCTTGCGGTGGAGGCGGACCTCCTTGTTGCGGAAGGCTTTATCGAGCCCCACTTTTTCGCCGGCTTCTCCGGGGGCCGCAAGAGTGTACTCCCTGGCATTGCCGCCCGCAAGACCGTGGTCTACAATCACAACGCCGAATTCATCGCCCATCCCAAAGCCCGCACCGGCATTGTCGAGGGGAATCCCATCCACATCGACATGCTCTACGCCGCCCGGATCGCCCGGCTGGACTTTATCTGCAATGTGGTGATCAACGCCGCCAAGGAAATAATCTACGCCGCCGCCGGTGACTGCGATCTTGCCCATCGTGACGGCAGGGAATTTCTTTTAAGCAAATGTAAGGCCGATGCCAGCCTTGCGGACATCGCCATTTCAACCAATGGCGGCTATCCCCTGGATCAGAACATCTACCAGGCCGTTAAGGGCATGACCGCCGCGGAAGCCACCGTCAAAAAAGGTGGGGTGATCATCATGCTTGCCAAATCCAACGACGGCCACGGGGCGCCGGAATTTCACAAAACTTTTGCTGAGGAAAAAAACCTTGACCGGATGCTGGACACCTTCATGCACACCCCCAAAGAAAGTACCCGCATCGATCAATGGCAGTCCCAGATTTTTGCCCGCGTATTAAAACACGCTCAGGTCATCTATATCTCCGATGCCCCCGATGAAATGGTAAAAGATCTCCACATGATTCCTGTGCATTCCATTGCAGAAGCAGTAAAAAAGGCGGAGGAAATTTTGGGCAATCCGAATGCCTCTATCGTCGCCATACCGGACGGGGTGTCGGTGCTGGTTAGTAATTAGAAGATAACCGCAATTAGCACAAAGTAACACGAAGGAGGGAAAAATGAAAACAATCGCCATCAACGGCAGCCCCCGCAAGGGCTGGAATACTTCTATCCTGGTGGAAGAAGCCCTGAAGGGCGCGGCTTCTCAAGGCTCGGAAACGGAACTGGTCAACCTCTACGATCTCAACTTCAAAGGCTGCATCAGCTGCTTTGAGTGCAAACGCCGGGGCGGAAAGAGCTTCGGCCGCTGCGCTGCCAACGATGAGCTCAAACCCGTGCTGGATCGCATCCACGACTGTGACGCCCTGATCATCGGTTCCCCCATCTACATCGGGGAGATCACCGCAGCCGCCCGGGCCCTTTTTGAACGGCTCACCTTCCAGTACGTCACCTACAGCAGGGACAAGGCCACCTTTTTTACCCGGAGAATCCCCACGGCTTTAATCTATACCATGAACGTAAGCGGATCGATGCTGGACTCCATCGGGTATACGGACAAATTCAAATTTTACGAAGATCGTTTTAACCAGCTCATCGGTCCCGCAAAGACCCTGGCCTCCACCGAAACCTGGCAGACCACGGACTACAGCAAATATGAGATGACCATGTTTGACGGGGACGCGCGGAAAAAACGCCGGGAGGAAGTTTTCCCCCAGGACAAGCAAAAGGCCTTTGAGATGGGGGCGGCACTGGTTGCGGGGTAAGCTGAATATGTTAAAGAATTCGCGGGTATAACATTATATAACAGATCTTTATATGGTGTTTTTCCAGTTAAAGGCAACTCCCAGAGGGAAAAGAGGATCTTCCGCCAGACGCCGGTAAATTTCAGGGGCTTCTTCCGGTGTGTGGACTTCGGAAATTATGCGTTGAATATTCAACCGCTTTGCTCCAAGCATCCGGAGCAGCGCCTTACAGTCATCCTGATGGGTCCAATGATAAGGATAGGATTCCTGCGTGGGCCGTGCGTTGGTGTGTGCGCCGATGAGGGAAATACCGGGCCGGTGAACCAGCTGATAATAATCAATGCCGCAGTCAGAAACCCTGGTACAGCCCAAAAGACTTACCCTTGCCATGGGGGCGCAGCATTCCAGGGCCTGTTTCATCGCTGCCGAAATCCCGGTAACTTCCACCACGGTGTTTACCCCTTTGCCGCCGGAGGCTTTTTTTACCTGTTCGGTAAAATCCGCGTCTTTCGGTGAAAAGGCAAAGTCTGCCCCCAATTCCAGCGCCAGCTTCCGCCTGTCTTCCCGGAGGTCCACCGCAATAACCGGAATTGCCCCGGCTAGCCGGGCGAGCTGGGTTGCAATGATACCCAATATTCCCTGACCCATGATCAGACATGATTCACCTATTTCGAGCCGTGTTTTTCTAAGGCCGGCCAGGGGAAACGAAGCAATGAACGTAAATGCCGCCTCAAGGGATCTGATGTTTTCATCATCTATTTTAACAAGCTGATCTTCACTGACCACACAATGGGAAGCATGGTTCCCCCAAATGACAATAACGCGATCTCCAATGTTGAATTTTTTTCCATCATCCCCCAGGGCGCGGACATAACCAATGCCGCTATAACCTAAATAGGCCTTGGGAAAGACATCACCGGTATTTTGCCTTCCCAGAAGATTGTCACGTTCGGTACCGGCGCTGATAGCGGTATATTCCATTTCTACCAGAACCTTGTCCTTGTCCAAAGCCGGTAAAGTTTGAGTTTTCAGTTCTGCAATACTGGGGGCAGTGAAGATAATTTGTTCAGTTTGCATATTGTAATATTATTACAATACAAGAAGAAAGAACATATAAATTTTGCCCCTATTTATATGTTTTTTGCTTTTTTCTGTATCAGCCCCTAGAGCCCCCCACGGCGGTGAGCATATTCTGCTTTGAGTATTCCGAAGGTGTCATGCCGGTTTCTTTTTTAAAGACTGCATCAAAATAAAAAGGGCTTGAAAAACCGACCGTCTCGGCAACTTCGGTAATAGTACGGTCTTCCGCAAGAAACAACTCCTTTGCCTTGTTTATCCTGTAGGATTGGAGGTACTGCATCGGGGTTGTTTGAAAGGTCTGTTTGAAGACCCGGCGAAAATGGGAGCAGCTCATATTGACTTGATCGGCGAGGGTTCCATTGCCAAGTTCAGGATCACCGTATTCCTGGGACATATACTCCAAAGCAGGCTGGATAAGCTGGTAATGCCTGAGGGAAGAATAGTCCGCCATGTCGGTTCTTTCCAGAATGGCGAATAACTGGTAGATACCGGCCATACAAGTATTATGGTAAGAAGGGCGGCGGAAGTTCCATTCCTTCTCCATCTTATCCAGAATCCCAAGCGGGGCGCTGTTGCGTATAATATCAAAAGAGGTGATTTCGCTCAGGTTATCGGGAATATCCCCATTGAATTCTATGGTGATACACTCCCCCATTTCAGGGTAGATCATGCTGGAAAGACCCTTACGAAGGAGCAAAACATGATGCTGATCGGTGATGTATTCCCTGCCGTTTGAAGTTTCATAAACGGTGCGGCCTATTTTTTTGATGGTCAGGGCGTAGTTTCCCCAATCCCGGCGATAACTGATCTTCGGATCAGGATGGTGCAGGCGGTTTATACCGACAATTTCGTCTACTTTAACAGCGGAAAGCATAAGACCCTCCTGTGTTTAGGGTAATATATACCGCCTTTTTTGTCAAATTTTGTACCAACTTGGTCAAATTCTATATACAGTGGGGCAAATTTTGTATGTACTT
Organism: Spirochaetia bacterium; assembly: GCA_026002025.1. The sequence goes on from BOAU01000004.1 coordinate 21,068, forward strand.
TTGATAGAACTCAGGTGAATATGATATAGCTGAAACAAATTACCTGGCAGGATTTGTACCGGGGAGAATTTAGTCATTGACGGCGGTTGGAGCTTAGGACTTAAAAGGGACAGCGGGAGAGACAACTTAATTGAAAGCAATAGTTATTGATGCGGCCAAAACCTTGCACTGGAAAGACGTTCCGGATCCGGTAATGGCGGATGGTGAAGTACTTGTAGAAATTCACGCAGCAGCAGTAAATCGGGCGGATCTTATGCAGCGGCAGGGAAAATACCCCCCCCCCCCCGGTGCTCCGGACTGGATGGGTCTTGAAGCAGCAGGGATAATTAAAGAACTATCTCCAAAAGCCGCTTCTAGCGGCAGATGGAAAAAGGGTGATCAGGTCTGCGCCCTTTTAGGCGGCGGCGGTTATGCCGAAATGGTTTCTGTCCGGGAGGATATGGTTATGCCTATTCCCCGTGGTCTCAAAATGACAGAAGCTGCAGCCTTACCCGAAGTTTACGCCACTTCTTACCTTAATCTTTTTCTTGAAGGTCATCTTGAAGCCGGACAGACTGCTTTTATCCCAGCCGGGGCAAGCGGTCTTGCAAGCGCAGCCATTCCCATAGCCAAGGCTTTTGGCGCAAGGGTTATTACTTCAGTGTTATCCGATGAGATCGCCGCCGCTATTAAAGACCTGGGCGCAGACCTTATTATCAACAGTAAAAAACAAAAAACCCCTGAGGTACTCAAGGCGGAATCGGAAGCAGGCCATCCGGTAAATGTAGCGATGGACTGCCTTGCCGGACAAGACGTAGGGGACAGCCTTCCCTACATGGCCCGCGGCGGTTATTGGATACTCCTTTCGGTGTTGGCTGGCCCAACCACCACTGTCAGCCTTTGGCCTCTTATTACCGGCGGCGTACACCTTGTAGGCAGTACCTTACGGAGCCGCACTCCCGATATGAAGGGGCGCATCCTGAGCGATCTGGTAAAAAACGTATGGCCTAAAATTGAGGCCGGACAGATAAAACCCCGGGTGTGTGCGGTGTTTCCCATTCAGGAAGCGGAAAAGGCTCAGGAGATGATGGAGCAAGGCCGCAGCATTGGCAAAATAGTTTTGGAGATTAACCCTGTGTTACAGGGGAAAAAATTATAAAGGACAACCGGGAGGTTGTATCCTTAAAAAGGAGAAAGAAGTATGAAATTCAGGAAAAGCTCATTATTTGTGTTCCTGTCTCTGGTTCTGGCAGTCATGCCCTTGGCTGCCGGAGGTCAAAGCGGATCATCTGGTGCAGCCGCCCAGGGACCGGTGGGAAAAATTGACTATCCCATTAAAACGAATGTGACCCTCACGTATTGGAGTGAAATGCACCCCAATCTGTCCAGCAATTATGCCAATTACGGGGATGCCCCTTATATGAAGGGCTTGGTTGAGAGAACCGGTATTAAAGTTGAATACCTCCATCCGCCTACAGGGGGCGGGAGCGAACAGTTTAACCTCATCATTGCCAGCGGTGATTTGCCGGATATCATGGAATGGAACTGGCTGAATTATCCGGGCGGACCGGAAAACGCAATCAGCGACAACATAATTTTGAAACTTAATGATACAATGCAGAAATATTCTCCCAATCTGGTTGAAGTCCTGAAGTCTAATCCAGCCTGGGACCGTATGCTTAAAACCGATCTGGGCAGTTACTATTACTATCCCCTTATTCGTGGAGATCCTTCTCTCTGTATATACCTTGGTCCCCAAATTCGTAAGGACTGGCTTGATGAACTAAAATTGTCGCTTCCTGTAACTTACGACGATTGGCATACGGTCCTTACCGCATTCAAACAAATGAAAAACTCTCCCGCCCCGTTGATTTTACAATTTTATAGAGACAGCTTTGTTTACGGTTATGGCATAGCGAGCGACTTTTATATTGGAACTGATGGTAAGGTAAAATACGGCCGTATTGATCCGGCTTTCCGCAGCTATTTGACCATGGTGGCCCAATGGTATAAAGAAGGCCTCCTTGATCCGGATATTGCTACTGTGACAGATGCGCAGGTTGCCCAAAAGGTTGTCTCCGGCGCAGCAGGGGCAACTATTGGCAGCCTGGGAGGCAATATGGGCGTATGGATTCCTGCAGCCAGAGCTACGAATCCAACATTTGAACTCGTGGCGGCTGCATATCCTGTAGTAAAAAAAGGTGATAAGCCCTTTATGATAGACCTCGATAATCCCGTTTACCCGGTTGGTCCTGCCATCACGGCTTCCTCTAAAAATATTGAACTGGCTGCCCGCCTCCTTGACTATGGTTACAGTAAGGAAGGCGGCATGTATTCCAATTACGGCACCGAAGGAGTTTCATACAATATGATCAATGGGTACCCGACCTTTACGGATCTCATTATGAAAAACCCCCAGGGCTGGCCTCTGGCACAGTCAATTTCTGCTTATGCGCGGTCACCCATAGTCGGACCTTTTGTTCAGGCAAAAGAATACCTGGAACAATATTTTGCCTTACCGGAACAGAAGGCCGCTCCGAGTACCTGGGCTATATCAGACCCCTACAAGTACAAAATGCCGCCTGTTACGCCGTCCCCTGCTGAAAGTCAGGAATTCGCTCGGATCATGAGCGAAATCAATACGTATGTCAATGAGATGCGGGTCAAATTTATTCTGGGTACCGAACCTATTTCAAATTTTGATGCCTACGTGAACATCATCAAACGCATGGGTATTGATCGGGCGATTGAAATACAAAACGCAGCCCTGGCCCGTTATAACGCGCGTTAAGGGTAATAGTCATTAAACTCCTCTGACCGGCAGCAGAACCCTGCTTCCGGCCGGGAGTTTACAATTTCTGAAGGTATAAAATATGAACAAGTTGTCAATCACACTTCGTAAGGATATGCAAAGAAACTGGTCACTCTATCTTCTGGTATTACCGGTTCTTATTTTTTATGGTCTGTTTTGCTATAAACCGATGTACGGGGCCATTATTGCCTTTAAGGATTTTTCCCCCGGACGGGGTTTTGCAGGAAGTCCCTGGGTAGGTGTTGAGAATTTTATCCGTTTTTTTGACAGCCCTTATTTCAGCCGTCTGGTAAAAAATACCTTTCTTATCAGTTTTTATAATCTTATCTTTGGGTTTCCTGCCCCTATTATTCTGGCTCTACTCTTAAATGAAGTACGGCACCAGACATTTAAGCGGGTAACTCAGACCATTACCTATTTGCCATATTTTGTTTCGATTATTGTACTCGCTGGAATGATAACGGATTTCTCTATGTCTACCGGCCTTTTTAATGATATCATCTTCTTCTTTGGTGGTAAACGATTCCCTCTGCTTCAGGCCCCCAATCTCTATCGCCCCATCTATGTGACTTCGGAAATCTGGCAGACAGCCGGATGGGGAACCATAATTTATCTGTCCGCCTTGTCGGGTATTGACATGCAGCTCTATGAAGCCGCCGTGATAGACGGGGCAGGTCGTTTTAAACAGCTCATCCATATTACCCTCCCTTCAATTTCGCCTACTATTGTAATCCTCCTGATTCTGCGGATCGGTAATGTTCTCAGTATCGGATACGAAAAGACTATCTTGCTTTACAACCCTTCCACCTATGAAACAGCAGATATCATTTCTTCCTATGTTTACCGGGCCGGCCTTTTGGAACAGAATTGGAGCTACTCTACCGCCATCGGGCTTTTTAATTCCGCCATCAACTTTGTTCTTCTTATCATGGCTAATGCCATGAGCAAAAAAATATCTGAAACCAGCTTGTGGTAAGGGAGCAGAAAAAGATGAAATCAGTAACCGGCATAAAATATACCCTCGGAGAAAATGTCTTCGCCATTTTTAATTATATTTTTCTGGTGTTAGTTTCTTTTTTATGTTTGTATCCTATGCTGTATGTCCTTTTTGCTTCAGTTAGCGACCAAAACTTGCTTATGCAGCATGCTGGAATCCTGTTTAAGCCCCTTGGCTTTAGCCTTGCTGCATATGTTAAAGTTTTTAAAAATCCCATGATCCTTTTAGGATACCGGAATACCCTCTTTGTGCTTATTATCGGCGTGTTAATCTGTCTGATCATGACGTCCTTGAGCGCCTATTTTCTTTCTCGTAAACAGGTATTATTTAAAAAGCCTATCATGCTGCTGATCACCTTTACCATGTTTTTTTCAGGCGGCTTGATCCCTTTTTACCTTAATTTGCGTGATCTGCATTTAACCAATACCCTTTGGGGACTAATTTTCCCTTTTGCGATCAATACCTACAATATGATAATCCTTAGAACTTCTTTTAATGCGATTCCCGAATCGCTTACCGAAGCAGCCCTGATAGACGGCGCCAGCCATATACGGGTTCTTACCTCGATTATACTGCCCCTGTCCAAGTCGATCCTCGCAGTGATGATCCTTTACTATGGTATTGGTATCTGGAACTCATGGTTTTGGGCAAGCGCAATATTGCGGAGGCGGGAGCTTTACCCTCTGCAAGTTGTGCTTAGGGAGATTTTACTGCAAAATGCCGAAATGTTCACAGGCGTTGGTGCGGGGGATCAGGAATCGGTAGCCATAACCATAAAATACGCTACTATTATTGTCGCCACGCTTCCGGTGCTTTGTGTTTACCCTTTCTTACAAAAATACTTTGCGCATGGAGTGATGATTGGAGCGGTTAAAGAATAAACGGAAGATGGGCATTTCCTTTGAAGGGCGTAAGAATTATAAGGGCAAATTGTTTTTTATAGGAGGTTTTTATGGCGGAGAGAATTAAGATAGCGCAGCTTGGTATTGGCCACATGCATGCCCATAAGATGAAAACTATCAGGGCATATCCTGACATTTTTGATCTTGTTGGAGTAGCAGAAGACGATCCAAAGCAACGCGCTGAATTTAGTGGTTTGGAATATTATCAGGGCCTTAAATGGATGAGCGAGGCTGAACTCCTCGCAGTCCCGGGTTTGCAGGCAGTATTGGTAGAAAAAGAAGAACACGATACTGTTTCAGCAGCCCTGCGTTGTATACAGGCAGGAAAACACATTCATTGTGATAAACCCGGAGGGGAATCGCTCCCGCCCTTTAAGCAGTTGCTTGACGAGGCAAAGAGCAGAAAACTTACGCTGCAGATGGGTTATATGTACCGAAATAACAATGCAGTAGAGTTTTGTATCAAGGCAGTACGTGAAGGTCTTTTGGGAAATATTTTTGAAATTGATACAGTAATGACTCGTTTTGACGGAGAAGATTTCCGCAAAATAATAAACACCTTTAAGGCCGGCGCCCCTTATATTTTTTCCTGTCATCTCATTGACCTTGTGGTCATACTTTTAGGAAAGCCCGATCGTATCACTCCCTTTATCTCCCGCACCCGGCCTGACGGGGTAATGGACACCGGTCTTGCGGTCTTTGAATATCCTCATGGCTGCACTGCAACAGTACGGTCCGGCATTACCGAAGTAGAAGGATGGGAACGGCGGAACCTTACCGTGTGCGGCGATAAAGGGACTATCGTCATTCAACCCCTAGAAATCGTCGGTGATACTTCCGGCGGCAAACTCCGCATGGCCCTTACAGAAGACCGTGACGGCTGGAAAAAAGGTTATCAGGAAGTAGATCTGCCGCCAGCCAAGGGCCGCTATGACGACCAGATGTTGGAATTCGCAAAAATAGTCCGGGGGGAAATTGCTAATCCTTACTCATACGAACATGATTTATTGGTACAGGATTGTGTTCTTAAGGCTTGCGGGCTTTAATACAGCCAACCGGAAGTGCCGTGCCACCCTACATCAGCCCGGTTTAGCAATAGACCGGGTTTATTCCTGGTGGAACGCGAAAGCGCAGATCCCCCGGTTACCCAATATATTTCGCAATATCCCGTGCCCCGTGCAGAATTAGAGGCTATCCCAAAAATCTTCATGTTTGTCCGTGCTGTCCGTGAGGTGCCGCCTGTAGGCGGCTTGTGGTTAAATTTGGAATTGCTGCTGATACAGCACCGTTAATTGACACATTATATTGGGCCCTTTATAATATAGTAAGAGGTTATTGGAATGAGTGATTTGGCCCCAAAAACAGAAGAAAATGGCCGGTATTTTACCTATGCCGATTACCGGCAGTGGGAACTCAGGGAAGGTGAACGCTATGAGCTTGTCAAAGGTGTTGCCTATGCCATGGCAGGACCGAATGATGCTCACCAGGCAATAAGCGGTGAGATATTCAGGCAGATAGCCAATTATCTCCACGGAAAGCCCTGCAAAGTACGCAGCGCCCCTTACGATGTCCGCCTGTTTTTTGAAGAGGACGAAAGCGACGATACCGTTGTCCAGCCGGACATATCGGTGATCTGCGACCCAAAGAAGCTTGGCCCCGAAGGCTGCAGGGGCGCCCCTAACCTGGTTATAGAGATCCTCTCCCCCTCGAATTCCAGTGCCGAATATTTAAGGAAATTGAACCTGTACCTTAAAGCCGGTGTCCGCGAATTTTGGGCCGTATCCCCTGATGACAAAACCGTGCAGGTCAGCATCTCTGAAGGGGATGTAAACACCTGGAAAACCTATGGGGCCGGAACCGTCCTGTCCTCCGTTGCTGTCGAAGGCCTCTCCGTTAATTTGAGTGATGTATTCGCAGAACAAGTTAAATCCTAGAATTTACCGCAAAGGAGTACATCATGACTTCACATGAACGAATCAAGCGTATGTTTGAACACAGGGACGCCGACAGGGTGCCCATCACCGACAGCCCCTGGCAGGGTACTTTAGTCCGCTGGAAGAAAGAAGGTATGCCCGCAGACGCTGACTGGCGGGATTACTTTGACGTAGATAAAATTGAAACTATCAGTGTGGATATCAGTCCCCGTTACGAAAAAAAGGTGATAGAAGAAACCGCTGATTATGTTATCTCTACAACCGAATACGGCATCACCCTTAAAAATTTCAAAGTCCCCGATTCTACCCCGGAATTCCTCGAATACAGGGTAAATACCCCCGAAAAATGGGCTGAGGCCAAGGCCAGGATGGATATCTCCCGGAATCGTGTTGATTGGGATTATCTCAAGAAAAATTATCCCCTATGGAAAGCCGATGGCCGCTGGATTGAAGGACTTTTCTGGTTCGGCTTTGATGTGCTCCATTCCTGGATGGTAGGAACCGAGACGGTGCTTATCGCTATGCTTGAAGATCCCGAATGGTTTTCCGACATGGTCAATACGTATCTGGATCGCACCATTGCACTTTATGATATGGTCTGGGATGAAGGCTATCATTTTGACAGTATATTCTGGTATGACGACATGGGTTACAAGAACCGTACTTTCTTCTCCAATGATCTCTACGCTGAATTGCTCCAGCCCATACACAAACGGGCTATTGACTGGGCCCATAACCATGGTATTAAAGCCCATCTCCATTCCTGCGGCGATGTCATGACCCGTGTGCCTCAACTGGTAAATATAGGTTTGGATGCCTTAAATCCCATTGAGATAAAAGCGGGCATGGATCTAAAGGCGCTTAAAAGGGATTACGGCGATAAGTTGGTCTTTCACGGCGGGGCAAATGCATTACTGCTGGATAAGATGGAGCAGATACTTCCCTATATCGACGAGATGGTACCCATAGTCAAAGAGAATGGCGGTTATATCTTCTCCTCGGATCATTCAATTCCCAATGTGGTATCCCTGGATAATTACAGGCAGATTGTCGAAAGGGTAAAAAAAGTGGGAAGGTACTAAGCGTTAATTGACACATTATATTGAGCCCTTTATATTACTATAGTAAGAGGTTATTGGAATGAGTGATTTGGCTCCCAAAACAGAAGAAAATGGCCGGTATTTTACCTATGCCGATTACCGGCAGTGGGAACTCAAGGAAGGTGAACGCTATGAGCTTGTCAAAGGTGTTGCCTATGCCATGGCAGGACCCAATACTGCCCACCAGGTAATAAGCGGCGAAATATTCAGGCAGATAGCCAATTATCTCCATAAAAAGCCATGTAAGGTTTTTTCTGCACCCTTCGATGTCCGCCTGTTTTTTGAGGAGGACGAAAGCGACGATACCGTTGTTCAGCCGGACATATCGGTGATCTGCGACCCAAAGAAGCTTGGCCCCGAAGGCTGCAGGGGCGCCCCTAACCTGGTTATAGAGATCCTCTCCCCCTCGAATTCCAGCGCAGAATATATTCGGAAACTGAACCTGTACCTTAAAGCCGGGGTCCGCGAATTTTGGGCCGTGTTCCCTGATGATAAAACCGTGCAGGTTACCATCGTTAAAGAGAATGAAAATACCTGGAAAACCTATGAGGCCGGAGCCGTCCTGCCTTCCACAGTCATCGAAGGTCTTTCTGTTAATTTGAGTGATGTGTTCGCAGGATAAGCAAAATCCTGGGAACTTGAAAAATCGGTCGGCTCTAAAAATTCATTGACAGCCCAGTCTTCCTCTTGAAATAAAATAATCCGCCTTTTTGTCAAATTTTGAATGAATCGGGACAAATTTTGTATGTACTTTTGATAGAAGCGGGTTGATTATGATATAGCTGAGAAATTTTTTGGGAGCCATGGCTATATGATTGAAACGCCCGTGAAAAAAAAGCTTCTGACAGCCTTGAAGCGGAACTGGCAGGTCTACCTTCTGGCGCTTCCGGCTCTGGTGGTGCTGATATGGTTCCGTTATGTCCCCATGTTCGGTCTCCAGATAGCCTTTAAAGAATACAACCTGATGGACGGCTTCTGGAAAAGCGAATGGGCCAATCCCTGGTATAAGTATTTTAAAGAACTGTTCAGCACGCCGAATTTTTTAAAGGTTCTGCGCAATACCCTGATTATCAATTTTTATTCTTTGGTGATACAGTTCCCCCTGCCCATTATTTTTGCCCTTATGATGAACGAATGTACAAATATGCGGTATAAAAAGGTAGTACAAACCGTTTCCTATCTCCCCCATTTTTTGTCCTGGGTTATTATCTACAATATTTTTACCAATCTTTTTGCCTATAATTCAGGGATTTTAAACCGGATTATTATGCTGTTTGGCGGGGAGCAGAAGGTTTTCCTCTCCGATCCGTCCCTTTTTAGGGGTATTCTGGTGGTGGCAAACTCATGGAAGTCTACCGGCTGGGGTACTATTGTTATCCTGGCGGCTATTACATCGGTAAATCCTGATCTTTACGAAGCCGCTTTAATAGACGGTGCAGGAAAACTGAGACGTATATGGCATGTTACGCTGTCCTGTATACGGCCCACCATTGTTGTCTTGATGATCATGCGTACCGGTGCGGCCCTTTCCAATGATGTGGAGATGTTCCTGCAATTTTATAACCCCTTTGTGTATGAGGTAGGCGATGTATTGGGCACGTATATGTACCGCCGGGGGCTTGTCAATATGGACTTCAGTTTTACTACCGCTGCCGGGCTTTTTACTTCGGTCATTAATTTTATCCTGCTCTTTTTAACGGACCGGGCTGCAAAGAAAATGGGGGAGGGCGGATTATGGTAACAGGCCGCAGGAAAAAAATAGCAGAAGACGCGGAAGATGTTATTGTCAAGCTGGTATCGTATGTTTTTATCACCCTTCTTGGGCTTGTATGCCTTTACCCCTACCTTAATGTGGTGGCAAAGTCTTTCAGCAGCTCGGATGTGGTAAACCGGGGACTGGTGAACGGCATTTTTCCAAAGGATTTTTCTACCGAATCTTACGGCATGGTTTTTAATTCAAGCCGTTTTGTGAATGCTTTTATGGTTACCGTCTATGTAACCCTGGCAGGTACTTTTGTAAATACCCTGTTAACTATTTTTACCGCCTTTACCGTTTCGCGGAAGAACCTGCCGGGCAGCCGGCTTATCATGTTCCTCTTTATTTTTTCCATGCTTTTTTCAGGCGGCATGATACCGACCTTTTTGGTGGTTGTCGGCGCGGGCCTTAGGAACAACCTCTGGTCTTTGATAATCCCCGGTTTGGTAAGCCCCTTTAACCTTATTTTGATGCGGAGCTTTTTTGACACCATTCCCGCATCACTGGAAGAATCGGCGCTAATGGACGGCGCCGACCCATTTAAGGTTCTTTTCAGAATTATTATTCCCCTTTCCATGCCTTCCATTGCGACTATTGTTCTCTTTAACGCCGTAGGATATTGGAATACATATTTTAACGCCATGATATATATAGATAAACGGGATTTGGCAACCCTGCAAATTTATTTGCGGGAATTAATGCTGAGCCTCCGGGACGTGGAGCGGAGCGGGGCCATTGATGATCTGATCGGCCTTATTGCGAATGATTCCCTCCGGGGGGCAGCGGTATTTGCCAGCACCCTGCCAATAATTATCGTGTATCCATTTTTGCAGAAGTACTTTGTTAAGGGTATGATCCTTGGCGCGGTCAAGGAATAAATATTTTAAGAGGAGCAAAAAATGAAAAGATTTTTAGCGGTCTTTGTGGTGTTGACGGTACTGTCGTCCCTTTCGGTCTGGGCGGCTGGCGGTGGGCAGAAATCTGGTTCACAAAACAAAGGTGATACAACTATCCGTGTTCTGGTTGGGGGGAACGTGCAGTCTTTTCTCCCGGGGCAGGGTGAGAACAACAACGAGATTCATACATGGCTGGAAAAGCAGAGCGGATATAAACTGGAGTATACGATTCTTCCTGCTGACGCAGCCGCAGCTTCCCAGCGCTTAACGCTTGAATTTGCATCGGGAAATCCTGCGGATATGATAACTGCCGGCAGTCGTGATGATTTTCTCCAATGGGCAACAAGAGGTTATTTAATGGAGTTGGATAGTTATGTGGCCAGGAATGCGGCGCTCCAAAAAACTGCGGTGGTAGACCCTGCGGTCTATTCCATGGGGCTTGTGAATGGGAAGCTGTATGGTATTCCTACGCCGACGAACGGTTCTCCGGAATCGGATACCTTGGCTGGTATGAAACAGTTTACAGTCCCTGCGAAGATCACAAAGGGGGATATGTCACTTAACCATGTCCAGGATATGTTGGCTGCGGCAAAGAAAGCCTACCCTGATAAAATAACCCTTACCGGCGCAGGGCTTGGTGGTTTTAACTGGCTTAAAGGCGCCTTCGGTGTGTCAACTACCTGGCGCGAGGCAGGAGGTAAAGTGGAATATACCCCTATTACTGATGACTATAGAGCCTTCCTGGCCTATATGGCTGATCTGAATGCCAAAGGTTATCTTGACCCCGAATTATCCGTACTGACTTATGAAAAGGTTCGGGAAAAGATGCTTGCCGGAAATGTGGTATTTTCCGCCATGCCCTGGTATCAGTGGCAGTCAATAGGAATGTGGGCGGATCCAAAGGGAGAGCCTACCTATGAATTATATGGTAATGCCATAGGAAGCGGGGGACGTTTTGGACAAAATATCGGAGCTCCTGATTTGGGGCGCGTAATTAAGATTCCGAAAACATCCAAGGTTCCTGAAGCGGTGGTTGAGTTAGTCAGTATTCTCTGCCAGCCCGAAGCCTATGATTTTATTTTTTATGGGGAAAAAGATATTGATTATAGGGTAGAAGCAAACGGGCTGCGTACTAACCTCGGGACTAACCGCAGGGTTTCTACCGGAACCAATTATTCAGTCTTTTATTATATCCATGAGGATGTAGCCCAGCGGAATATGCGTTTGCTCTATGCTGATCCCAGTTCTAACAACCAGTATTGGATAAAGACCTATGCCACAGAACTGAAAACACTTCTCGATCCTACTTATGATATGCCTGCAATACCGGAATACCTAAGCAAAATTACCGATATACGGGATCTGCAGGATCAGTATTTCATCAAAATAGCAACCGGGGCTTTACCTGTCAGCGCCTTTGATGAATATAAAACCAAGTTTAACGCCCTGGGCGGTCAGGACATGATCAAGGCGGTGAACGACTGGTACGCCACTAAAAAGAAATAAAGGATCAACAGCATGAACAGAACCGGGCAGGTAGCAATCATCACGGGCGGCGGCGGATATATAGGCGGATGCATCGCCCGGCTCTTTGGCGAGGAAGGGGCTCAGGTGGTAATATGTGACATCAGACAAGCTGAAATGGATGAGGTGGTACATGATATTACCGCCAGGGGCGGCAAGGCCCTGGCCCTGCAAACCAATATCCGGGAAGTAGGGGAAATTGAAGAAACCGTACGGAAGGTCAAAGAGCTTTACGGCCGCATTGACATTCTTGCCAATGTGGCCGGGGGCAGCGCCCGGGAAGATATTGCGCGGATCCATCTGGAAAAACAGGAGGCCATTGACCGCATATTGGGGGTCAACTTCTACGGCGCTTTTTATTTCTGCCGCACCGTCGCGGGGGTCATGGTAGAACAGGGATCCGGAAAAATTATTAACATCGGCTCTGCGGTAGGCATACGCGGTCAGGCAGGGCTTTGCGATTATTCTGCGGCCAAGGGTGGTATTATCGCCTTGACTAAAACTTTAGCCATGGAATTGGGCCCCTATGGTATTAATGTAAACTGTGTATCCCCGGGACTTGTCCCCAGGCCGGGAACACCCAGGGACTATGTTCCCGCAACAAATTACCTGGGCAGAATTTGTACCGGTGAGGATGTGGCGGATCTGGTCGATTTTCTTTCTGGCGATAAGGCAACTTTTATCACCGGCGAAAATGTAGTCATTGACGGCGGTTGGAGCCTTGGCCTGAAAGGGGACAGCGGGAGGCATCTTAAGTGAAAGCAATAGTTATTGACGCGGACAAAACCCTGCACTGGAAAGATGTACCTGATCCGGTTATGGCCGATGGTGAAGTGTTGATAGAAATTCACGCGGCTGCGGTAAACCGGGCGGACCTTATGCAGCGGCAGGGGAATTACCCGCCGCCCCCCGGCGCCCCTGAATGGATGGGCCTTGAAGTGGCGGGCCTCATTAAAGAACTATCTCCAAAAGCAGCTTCGAGCGGTAAATGGAAAAAGGGAGATCAGGTCTGCGCCCTTTTGGGCGGCGGCGCTTATGCCGAACAGGTTGCTGTCCGGGAGGATATGCTTATGCCCATTCCCCGCGGTCTTAAAATGACCGAAGCCGCAGCATTACCGGAAGTCTACGCCACTTCTTACCTTAATCTTTTTCTTGAAGGCCATCTTGAAGCCGGGCAGACTGCCTTTATTCCTGCCGGTGCCAGCGGTCTTGCAAGCGCAGCCATTCCCATAGCCAAGGCTTTCGGCGCAAGGGTTATTACTTCGGTATTATCTGATGATATCGCCGCCGCTATTAAAGACCTTGGCGCGGATATTATTATCAACAGTAAGAAGCAGAAAACCGCCGAGGTACTCAAAGCGGAATCGGAGGCAGGCCATCCGGTAAATGTAGCCATGGATTGTCTTGCCGGACAGGATGTTGGGGAAAGCCTTCCCTACATGGCCCGCGGCGGTTATTGGATACTCCTTTCGGTGTTGGCCGGCCCAAGCACCAATGTCAGCCTTTGGCCTCTTATTACCGGCGGCGTACACCTTGTAGGCAGTACCTTACGGAGCCGCAGTCCCGATATGAAGGGGCGCATCCTGGGCGATCTGGTAAAAAATGTATGGCCTAAAATTGAGGCCGGGCAGATTAAACCCCGGGTGTGTGCGGTATTTCCCATTCAGGAAGCGGAGAAAGCCCAGGAGATGATGGAACAAAGCCGCAGTATTGGTAAAATTGTATTGCAGATTAAATAAGGCCAAGGAGTTTTGTTATGCCCGAAAGGATTAAGATCGCCCAGCTTGGTATTGGTCATTTACATGCGTATAAAATCAAAACTATCCGGGCCTATCCTGATGTTTTTGATCTTGTTGGGGTTGCGGAAGATGATCCAAAACAACGCGCTGAATTTGGCGGCCAGGAACATTACCGGGGCCTTAAATGGATGAGCGAGGCTGAACTTCTGGCAGTTCCGGGCCTTCAGGCAGTACTGGTAGAAAAAGAAGAACACGAGACTGTTTCAGTGGCCCTGCGTTGTATACAAGCGGGAAAACACATTCATTGTGATAAACCCGGTGGAGAATCGCTTCTCCCATTTAAGCAGCTTTTAGATGAAGCAAAAAAGAAAAATCTTGCGGTACAAATGGGCTATATGTACCGCAATAATAATGCCGTAGAATTTTGTATCAAGGCAGTACGGGAAGGACTTTTGGGAAATATTTTTGAAGTCGATGCGGTGATGAACCGTTTTGATGGAGAAGATTTCCGTAAACTGATGAAAACCTTTAAAGCCGGCGCGCCCTATATTTTTACCTGTCATCTTATCGATCTGGTGGTCATACTTTTGGGGAAACCCGATCGTATCACTCCCTTTATCTCCCGCACCCGGCCGGACGGGGCAGTGGACAACGGTCTTGCGGTCTTTGAATATCCCCATGGCTGTATTGCCACGGTACGGAGCGGCATTACCGAAGTGGAAGGATTCGCACGGCGGCACTTTACCGTATGCGGTGACAAGGGGACTATCCTTATTCAACCCCTGGAAATAGTCGGTGACAGCTCCGGCGGTAAACTCCGCATGGCCCTTGCAGAAGACCGTGACGGCTGGAAAAAGGGCTATCAGGAAGTAGATTTGCCGCCGGCCAAATTCCGCTACGATGATCAACTGCTGGAATTTGCAAAAATAGTCCGGGGGGAGATTGCTAATCCTTACTCATACGAACATGATCTGTTGGTACAGGATTGTGTTCTTAAGGCTTGCGGACTTTAATACAGCCAACCGGAAGTATAGTGTCACCCTACATAAGCGGCGCAAAGATCCGCAGCACATCCTGTAATATCCGCTGCGCGGCGTTCCGGGCGCAGTCCGCCAGGGTGATCTGGTGGGAGACGGGGATGGTGGCAAGGAAATCTTCCTTAACCGCCTGCACCGCCCGGCTCTCGTAGAGCAGCACCCCGCATTCAAAGTGAAGGTAGAGGCTGCGGAAGTCCAGGTTGGTGGTACCCACGGTGGCGAGGCGGTCATCGGAGACAAAGGTCTTGGAATGGTTAAAGCCGCTTGAGTATTCGTAGACCTTTACCCCCGCGCTTATGAGCTGCCGGTAATAGGACCGGGACGTGATGGCCACGATTTTCTTGTCCCAGCGGTGGGGGGTGATGATCCGCACATCCACCCCGCTTTTTGCCGCCAGGGTCAGGGCGGAAAGCAGGTTGTCGTCCACCACCAGGTAGGGGGTGTTGATGTACACGTATTTCTTGGCCTTGTTGATGATCTGAATGTAAACATGTTCCCCAACATTTTCATCGTCAATGGGGCTGTCCGCATAGGGCTGGACAAAGCCGTCGGATTCCACCGTACAGGGGCCGTCCTTCCAGGGGTACAGGGCATCGAAGTCTTCCGCCGACTTCGGATGCAGGTTCCACATTTGCAGGAAGATCAGGGTAAGGGACCAGGCCGCCTCCCCGGAAAGCATGATCGCCGCGTCCTTCCAGTGGCCGAAGCGCTCGAAGGCGTTGATGTATTCGTCCGCCAGGTTGATGCCCCCGGTAAAGGCGACCTTCCCGTCTATCGAAATGATCTTCCGGTGGTCCCGGTTGTTTTGCAGAGACGAGAGGATGGGCCTGAACTTGTTAAAGACGATGCACTTGATCCCGCGCCTTTCCAGATGCTGCCGGTAATTGGGGGGCAGGGACATGAAGCAGCCCAGATCATCGTACATGATCCTGATATCAAGGCCGTCCCGTGCTTTTTTTTCAAGTAAATTGATAATGGGGTCCAGCATGTGTCCCTGGCGGAGGATGAAGAATTCCAGAAAGATGTAATGTTCCGCCTTTTCCATTTCTTCCAGGATCTTTTTGAAGAAGGCCTCCCCGGAAGCGAGGTATTCAGTTTGTGTGTGGGCATAAACGGGAAAGCCCGCGTATTCCTGGAGGTAGTGGGCCTGGGGCAGGAAATCCCCGTTGGCTTCGACAAGGGCGCTCAGGCGGTCACCGGGGCGGGAAAAGTAAGGCCGGCTCTGGCCGTTGCTTTTTTTGATAAGCCGTTTGAGTTTCCGGGGATTGGACTGTGAATAGAAGATGATATACAGGGCGCCCCCAAAGATGGGGATCAATAGGATGAGGAAAATCCAGGTAAGCTTATAGGCGGATTTTTCCTTCTTGTTGAGAATATTGATACATACCACGATGCTTACGATATTGAGAAACCAGTTAATGTGCTGAAAAAATATGCCGGTCCCGGCTATCAAAAAAAAGTAAAAGATGATCTGGACCAAAAGGGTGGCAATAACAAAAACCCGGCGGCGGAATACCACCCGGACCCATTGGGTGCTCTTTAAACCGGCCATGGTCCCGCTCCCTGACGAAGCAATTTTACATCATCCCCGGACAGGTCCAGAATGGTTGAAAATATCCGGTTCTGTTCCTCCCCGCCGTCAAGGATCAGGTCCAGCCCCGGTATGCCCTCCAGTTCCCAGCCCCCTTCAAAAAGGTTTTCCTCAGGAATCGGGGGTAGGGCGGCAGCGCCTTCCGCGTTTGTATCCTCATCATCAAGAAATTCCCCCTGATAACCGGCAGCCATGCTCTGTTTCGCGGTGACCGAATAGAGGGGATGTCCCAGCAGATTGATAAGCGCCAGGGGCAGGGGATGGCCGGGGATGCGGACCCCGGCTTCCTTCCGGCGGAGCCCCAGAATTTTTTCCGTCCCCGGCAGGGTTTTGAGGATAAAGGCGTAGGGGCCCGGGGAGAGGCGCTTTATCAGGCGGAACCGGGTGTTGTCCAGGCTGCAAAGCTCCCCAAACTGGGAAATATCCGAGCAGAGCAGGGTAAAGTGCCGTTCATCCCCTTCGTTGGACAATTTTTTAAGCTTTTTTATCCCCTCTTTGGATTTAAGGGAACAGGCCAGACTCCAGCTGGTGTCGGTGGGCAGCGCCAAAAGCCCCCCCTCATTCAAAACCCGCACCCCCTGGGTCAAAATGCGATCATCAATATTGGTGGGAACCACATACTCAATCATTTTAATATTATAAGCATAGCATAGGATCATTATATTTTCCATATCATGAAAATCAAAAATAGTATAAAATTTCATACAGAACGAAGGGGCATGCAAAATATTTAAAAAAGCCGGTTTCCCTAATTCTATATAATACAATGAATTATAAACGCTGAATAATGGCTGTTGGTCTTGGCACGGAACCTGCTTATATAGTGGTGGAAGTGGAGGGCATTATGGCAGCAACAGCAGATATTCGCACCCGATCGGATGACAGTTTACAGTCCTATTTTAATCAGATTAAGGCGATCCCCCTTTTGAGTTTTGAGGAGGCCCTGGAACTGTCAAAGCGGATTCAGGAAGGCGATGAGGGCGCCCGCAACCGGCTGATAGAGGCCAACCTGCGTCTGGTGGTTAAAATAGCCCGCCCCTATGCCCCAAGCGGGGTTCCGCTCATGGATATCATACAGGAAGGGAATATGGGCCTTATCCGGGCCGCGGAAAAATATGATTACCAGAGAAATATCCACTTTTCAACCTATGCCTGCTGGTGGATACGCCAGTCCATTTCCCGGTACATTTCGAATAAGCGGCGGACCATCCGCCTGCCCCACCGCAAGGAAGTACTGTTTCAGAAAATGCAGAAAGCCTATCACGCCTTAAGCCAAACCCTGATGCGCCAGCCCGGCGCCGCAGACCTGGCCGCCGCAATCGGCGTCCCCCTGGAAGAAGTTGAACAGATCCTCAAAATGACCAACAATTTTGTATCCCTGGATATGATGGGGGACCACCAGTCCTTTGAAGAAAATTCCGATGCCGCGGACCTTCAGGAAGATTATACCTACAATCCCGAACGGGCCCTTTTGCGGAAATCCGCCCATACCGATACCATGCACATCCTGGGCCGCCTTAAAGACCGTGAGCGGCGGATACTCACCTACCGGTACCAGCTGGACGGCTGCGAGCGCCACTCCCTGAAAGCCATCGGCGACAAGATGGGCATTTCCCCGGAAACGGTCCGCCAGATTGAAATGAAGGCCATCAAAAAGATGCGCAGTAATGCTGAGGACCTTAGGGACTGCGTGTATTTCGCATAAATAAAAAAGGGATTATTTATGAAAACAATAGTAAAACTATTGATACTGTTGATAATAGCCCCTCATGTTTTTGCGGAACCGTCCGCTGCGGATGAAAAAGCGGATGCCGTTTTCCCCTGGCAGTTATATCATAACGATAACAGATCCTTTACCCGGATTCCCTTTAAGGTATTTGATGATAATGGTGATTTTATTCAAAACCAAAACAGATCAAACGAAGTTGTTCCGGTTAAAAGTGAAACGAGTCTGCTGGGCGGCCTTTTGCTTTTGGCAGGATATGCAGCGTTATGGGGTGATTACTATGTTAATCCCAATAACCATAGGTATTTAAATGATGAGTGGAACAGGAAAATGGAAGAGGATAAATTATTACAGCTGATAAACAGGGATTTTAATAGATAATTCCAAATTAGGAAAAACCACGGACCACACTGACCTCACAGACAGATTAACGGACGATCCTTATGATTTCCGCTTTGGGGAACGCACAAAAATTTACCAGAAAACCCAATTTAAGCCCGTGCGCCTTGGATTCACCGGCAAGCCTGGTTATCGCCTTTATTTCTATCGTCTTTGTCCGTGTTGTCCGTGTGGTCAGTGGTTAAATTTGGAATTACTGGATTTTAATAGATAAGGGTGGCATTGCTTTTGAAAATTTTCTATAATCCTTTACCTAAAATCTGAAAAAATACTATGCAAATATATCTTTCCGCATACTGATAGTTTTCCGGTTTTTGTTGTTCATTTCACTATTTTGGATAAAGCCGTTTTTTTCGTAAAAACTTAGCACACTTTCATTGTTTTCAACATCGGCGTCCACGGTAAGGAAACGACAGGCAGAGTAATGTGTGTTGCACCCACGGGCAAGGCTCTTGGCGGCATCAATCATAAATGAACCAATGCCTTTATAGACTTTTTGGGCAGATTGGGATACGGCGAGTTTGGCGATCTTCATGGCGGGGATGGTTTTGAAAGGGTAATTGAGATTGTGAAGTTCCTTTTCAGATACCGAGAGTTTGATCGCATCGTTAATCATGGACATATAAGCGACAATACCCCCGGTGGCCAAGTCAGAGAGAAGCCAAGTAAGGGCGACATAGTCGTTTTGGGACCGAAGGGCGTCCTGTGTCAGGTATTCGTTATATTCCTCAATAGAACAGGAAAATTCCGTTAAAGAAACTCCCGGCCTTAGCTGTTCCAGACGGAAATATTTCTCGCCTTCTTTTCCGTTGACCGGGATAGGAGAATCCATGCTATTTGCGGGGCGGCCTAATCATCCGCATGATCATTTCATCCAGCTCCTTATTCCGCTGTTCAACTTCGGGCGGGATTGGTTTGCGGATCTGCGCTATGGCTTCCCGGACGATTTTGATGTCCCTGATCTCGGTGGGTTGGACCGGTTTGACTCTTGCCCCCATGTTGGCCTCCTGATGATTATACTTTAGCCAAAAGATAAGTTTTTGTAAATAGCGCGCTGCACAAAAGCAGAAATTCCAAATTCGAAAAAACCACAAGCCGCCTACAGGCGGCACCACACGGACCCCACAGACAGATTAACGGACGATCCTTATGATTTCCGCTTTGGGGGAACGCACAAAAATTTACCAGAAAACCCAATTTAAGCCCGGTTGCTGCCGGATAATTCATAACCTGCGCCTTGGATTCACCGGCAAGCCTGGTTAGAGCCTTTATTTCTATCGTCTTTGTCCGTGTTGTCCGTGTGGTCAGTGGTTAAATTTGGAATTACTGGCACAAAAGTGGCTTGTTTAAGGACTTAATCATGAAGGCCCTGCGGAAGATGCGCGGCGATGCTGAGGGCCTCGGGACTGCGTGTATTTCGTGTAATCAAAAAAGGGCAGTTGTAAACCCGATGATTCCGTTGGATTTCTTTTCCAGCAGTTCCTTGTCACAGAAAGAGATAAGTTCCCCCAATGCGGGAGCTTTACCGGACAGGGCGTTTTCCATGATACATTTCCGTGCGATATTTTCAATCTGCCCCCCGGAAAAGTCGAAACTTTTTGCCAGGGTTTCCGCATCGGCGGAAGACAGTCCGGGGATCATGGTCTGCCAAATGGACCGGCGGCCAACAGCATTCGGTTTGTCAAACCGGATCTTGAAAAGGAAACGCCGTTCAAAGGCCTTATCCAGGTTTGATACCATGTTGGTGGTGGCGATCAGGATACCTGTGAAGTTTTCCATTTCCTCAAGGAGGATATTCTGCATGACATTCCACATTTGCTGTACCGTAGGATTTGCCTGCCCAAGCTGCATCCGTTTGGTGAATAATGCATCGGCCTCATTAAAGAGCAGAACAGGCGCGGTCTTACGGCTTTTTACCACGGCCCGGTATCGGTCAAACTGCTGCTTGATGTTCTTCTCACTTTCACCAACAAAGGAACCGATAATAGCCGGGACATCAACCTTCATGATATCACGTCCGGTTTTACGGGCAAGCTGAAAAGCGGTTTCGGTTTTGCCGGTTCCGGGGCCGCCGGAAAAAAGGCAGGCAAAGCCGGTCCGCATCCCGCTATCGGCAAGCCGTTTACAGACCTTCCGGTAATTGTCTCCCTTGAGCAGTTCCGCAAGCTTGTCAATCTGTTCCGCCTCGGCGGCATTGTAAAACAAGACCCGCTGCTTAATGGTCTTGTGTCCGGTTAAACCATTTTCGTCCCGCATCTCCTTCGGCTTTCTTTTTTGCCTAATCACTAATTCACCAATCAGATCTTTTTTTGTTTTTTCGGTAAGGGCGAAAGTTACACTATACTCGGATGCCGGGTATTCATCTTCATCCACAATAGTCTTTGCGATCAATTTCCGTCTGAGCAATTCATGGGTGTCATCAAGAAAAGCCCGTGTCATCTTCCTGGCTGCGGAAGCATTATCATATATAGATTCCATGGTTCCCCGAAAGATACCATTATTAAAGTAAAGGGCGGACATAAAACAAAAGTACATAAGCAGGATCATGCTTTCATCGGACAGACCGTAGGCGGTGAGCTTTTGGCAAAACGGTAGATCGGGATTGAGTTTAATCAGATCCTTTAACTCCCCGGCAAGGGCGGCATAGCTTATCTCCTCTCCGGGACGCTGATCAAAAAGGGCGCCGGTAATTTCCAGAAATTCGGTAAGCGGGATATTCCGGTGTTCGGCGGGTTTGTAATGCTCCCCCTTGTTAAGGGCCTCCATAAGTTCCATCGGCACCCGGTAAAAAGTGTTTTCATCGTATTGGCGGCTGCGGATAAGTTTCTTGTCCTCCAGTACCTGAATGTCATCCTGGTATTGAAGAAATTCAAATCTGGTGCAATTGACGCTTCCCGCCATAACTCCGATTGAGATTGAACTGTCATCAAAATGATCCAGAAATCCGGCGAGCAGCGCCGCCTGGACAGGGCTGATACCGAATTCTTTTTCGAATGGTCTCAGGTGGGTCTTGATGTTTTCCAGGGTGTCATCATAGATCCCGTTTTCGCGGATACTGTCCGCAACTTTGGAAATATGCCTGAGCAGGTAAATCTTCCTGCTGGTCCCGCCTGCGCGTTTGCTTACTTTTAATTTTTCAGGGCTGTGGGCGCCTTCCGGCGGCAGCTCCGCCGGAAGTTCCGGTTCTGTTTGCGTTGAGGTGTTCAGGTTCTGAGTTAGTTCGGGCATGGGGACTCCTTCTGTTATTGGGGTATAGTAAATATGGGATATTTTTTGGGAAAGTCAAGGAAACTCAAGATAAAATTGTCCCTGGATACCCCGAAAGACACTCAAAGACTCTAATTAGACACTCCGAGTGTCTTTCAACGTTCCCGGGGAGCCTCGAAAGACTCTTTTAGAGTCTAATGAGACACTAAAAGAGTGTAATTAAACACTCGAAGTATCTTTTTAGATACTCTGAGTGTCTTTCGGGGTTCAGGAAAGTCTAATTTAGACACTCGATGAGTCTTTCGACCTTCTGCGGGAGTGTCCTAAAGAAACCTTGACTTTTGGTTGGGGAGCGAAAAAATTGGAGAAATCACTATCTATAACCAAGAAGTGTTTTTATATACAGACAAATTACCATCTTTATTTATTTCAAGAAAAATTTTTTCTACAGCCTCGTTAGGCACAATACCAGCTTAGCGTATACTATTTAAATATTTTTGTAATGCAATTATTTTATTTTCATCAAAATATTGTCGATCATCGGCAGCATCCTTTATATCATCCAAAAAATCTTCATATGCACCATTTCTTGGATCTTCGGATGTATCTTTTGCGTATAATACTGCTATCCTTGCCAAACGCCTATCGGTTTTTCTTCGAATAACACGTCCCATTCTTTGTATCATTTGTCTTTTACTTCTACTACTCGCAATAATTATTGCCAAATCAGCTGAAGGAACATTTATACCTTCATCTAATAGTAGTGGTGCTGTGATAACTTCAGTTTTACCCGTTTCAAATGCTTTAAATATTTTTCTTCGAGCTAATTGGTCAACATTTGCATTTATTGTCTGTGAATTTAATTCATGAAAACTGAATATATCTGACAATTTACTTGCAGCTCTTTGAGTTTGGCAAAAAACAATAGTACGCTCTGCTGTTTGAATACATTTAACAAAATGCTTTGCAAAATCATACTTTACAACTGAATTTGCGAGTACTTGCCGACGTTTGCTAAAGTTTGAAATATATGTACTCGCTGCCATGGTTATATTAAAATCGCCACTAGCACCCTTTGCCAATTCAGAAACTTTCTTAAAGAATTCTCCAAATCTCAATTCCCCTAAGCCATATCTGTTCAAACGCCTTCTAGCAATAATGCATTGTTTATTATAACGTTCATATTCATTTTGTTCTTGCCTTGTTAATTTTATGCCAATAAAAGCTATTTTAAAATGCGCAATGACATTATCCCTTAATGCTTGATCATACCCATATCTATAACACACACTTCCAAAATATGGATTTAGATAATTTTCTATTCCATCATCATTGCGTTCATAAGTTGCAGTTAATCCCAAGCGCTTCGTATAGCAATCTTTTAAAGCCGCTGAAAAAGTTTTAGCACCATAATGATGGCATTCATCTGCTATTAATAGTCCCTTGTCTCTACATCGCAAAGGCTTACCTATTGCTGAATTAACAACTGCAATTAATATCTTCCAATTTGGATCTGGATACCTTTGCCCATGATATCCATTTCCTAACCGTCTTAAATCGTCCCTTTCTCCAAGTAAATCAACCAAATCATTATACCATTGAGTTTGTAATTCTATATTCGGTACAATTATTAAAATTTTCCATCCGCGATTAATATGTTCAAAAATTGCTTTGTGAGCTATTCTAGTTTTTCCAGCGCCTGTAACGGCTTCAATTATGCCCTGATATCCACAATTTGCCCATTGTTGATAAGCTTTTTGTTGCCATTGATATAAACTTAACGTATTCTTTTTTTGTTTATCATTATTTTGTGACTGA
The DNA here is from genome assembly GCA_026002025.1 of Spirochaetia bacterium. Next base: position 44,485 of record BOAU01000004.1, read on the forward strand.
TAATTACTTATATCTACATTATTATTTTTTTTATATTCTTCTAGCAATTTCGCAAATTGTCCTTTAGTAAGATTAAATGGCATTCTTTCCTCCCTTAATAATTATAATTACCTATTTTCAATATTTTGTCAACTACTTCTGGTATTACGTCTGGCGTATGTTAGATGAAGTTTTACCCCTACCACAATTATTTTAAATGTACTATTTCTACATTAAATTAGTTATTTCATAACTATATATAGCGCTATTTTAAATGATGTACCCTATATATAGCGTAAAAATTGGGCAATATTTCGTCTAATATCTCATACGGTCATCTTGTATTCCTGATAAATATAGTAAGTTTCTCCTGACACCTTTCCGAATGCTGTCTTCACAGATGAGATAATTATGGGACATAAAAATCAGATTTCAAGGGCCATATAAGCAATTTTTAAAAAAAATTGGCGAAAAAATTCGAAAAAAGTGCGAAATTCCCTTGACGAAATCCACATCATAGCGGTATCTTATTATTTGTGAGCGGTGACAGCCATAGCGCCGCTTCTATGGCAAAGAATGGTTCTCAAATTAAGGAGATATACCCCCTGCCTATGCGGGAGAGGTGTGCCCTGATCATAATGCGAAGTTTTTTCCATTAAAGTAAGGCACGAGGTGTATCCAAAAAACACCCTATAATAATATAAGGGTGACTGCAATTTTCCCACTATAAAGTGCGGAAAAACTTAATAATTACATACATTTTTAGATTCCTTATGTTGGTTATTCGGATATATCAGTAATTAATTACTGATATTGATGTATTTCCTGACAGTCCTATCTCTTGGGGCTTAGTCAAACTATGACAGAGGAGGTTTATATAGATACAAAATCAGCCGTTTCAGCAATAAGGCTTAAATGCAGTTGAATATCCAAATTATCAGGAGGACAAGATGAAAAGATCGAATGGGTTCAGTTCTATGAAGCCGGAGGTGTCATCCCCGGACTTGTATTTCCGAGACATTAACCGGTATCCCCTGCTTACGAAAGAGGACGAAAAAGTTCTCTCTGACCAGATGATCAGGGGTAAAAAAACCGGTGACACACCACTGGCGCAGGCTGCCCGGAACAAGCTGATTAAGGCAAACCTCCGGTTGGTTATCCACCTTGCCAATGGTTACCGTAACCGGGGTCTGGATTTCAGTGACCTTATCCAGGAAGGAAACTGCGGATTGCTTCAGGCGGTTGACAAATTTGAGTATCGTCCGGGGAGCAAGTTTGGCACTTATGCAGCCATTTTAATAAAGGCCGCTATCGCCCAGGCTATAAGGAACCATGCCCGGACAGTCCGGCTGCCAGAATATCTTGCCAAGCCTATCGCCAGGCAAAAACACGCTGAACAACGGCTGGCCCAGAAACTGAGACGGAAGCCTCTGACGGCTGAGGTTGCGGCGGAGCTTGGACTTGAGCCTGCAAAAATGCGAATAGTCGAGCGCGCTGCCCTGGACACATGGTCCCTCGACGCGCCCCTTGGAACCGATGATGCCGCTACGCTGGGGGATATTATCGGTGACGCGGAATCTGAGAGGCCGCTGAACGACATTGCCCGGAGGCAGGCAGCGGCTGATCTGTACACAGCGCAAAAAACTCTATCCGAGCGGGAACTGTTCGTCATCCGGCATCGCTACGGCCTTGATGGATGTAAAATCCAGACCCTGGATAAAGTGTCGGCAGAGTTCAATATCTCCCGGGAACGGGTCAGACAGATTGAAAAAGCGGCCTGTAGGAGAATACGGGAATCTCCAAAAGGCAGCCGACTGAAGGAACATTTGGAGACGGGCGCCTGAGCGGCAAATTACATCCCGGCAAGGGCAGAAAAAACACTTTCTGCCCTTGAAAAATATTTTTTATATCCCATATTAGGAGGAAGAAAATGAATGACCAATCCCAGGGGGCATTGATTCCCATACGAGATCGCAGGAAAAAGCAAACAATCTATGTTGACCCAAGCATCGTAACCGAAACAAAGAGGGCCATTGTGGTGGGCAATGTACGATTGCAGCATTCATTGTATAACTGCTCCGTTATTGAAAAAAACGTGGTCGGGTATTGCCTGCTGCATAAGGCGAACATATCCATCAACCAGATGAAAAAGAAACAATGCTGTGAAAAGCAATGCAAATGGTTTTGCAAAAAAGAAGCGGCAAACTATTGGGCAAACCTTGAACGGAAGCGGGAAGCAAAACGCAGCGGCAAAAAGAAACGCAAAGAAAGAGAAGCTCAGTTTGTAGCAGCCGTTTTGGCAGCGAGTAAGACACGGTCTGTTCTTGGAAAAACTTCAGAGCTCAGTTTGGAACCAACGGCCTAAAGGCCGGGGACATTCCCGCAAGGGCAGAAAAACACTTTCCGTCCTTGCAAAATATTTTTTATGTCCCATATTACATTAAAGGATGATGAAATGGCATACAAAACAAAGACTTTATCAAAAATCGGCGCCGGGCTTATAACTGGTATGCAGAATGTTTTTCAGATTGTTGCCGGTAGAAATAAAACCCCGCCTGCAATACGAACAAACAATTTGGACAAGATGGTAAGGCTTGTCAATGAAGAATTGAAATGTCTTCTTGCAGAATACTGGATCGATGATACGGCCATATCGGCCAGATTTTCTTCGATAGATGAAATGTCTTTGCGGTATATCTTTACCGGAGAATTTGAAAACTTTCTGATAGATTCTTCTATACAATCAGGCGATGTCCTGATTAATGCTGCCGTGACAGATGAGGGGAGGATAGCGATTGAAAGGCTGGCATTAAAGACGAAAAGTTCGTATCTGCCTAATGAGTCCCGTGAAGAAAAAATAAAAAAATACATTGAAAACAACTACAGGGGGACAAACATCTGTGACGCCTCACGAACCGGGTATGCCCTCATCAGTAACGGGGATGATATAACCTATTTAAAATTTACGTTTTCACAGGAAGCCATTCAGGAAATTAAAAACAAAAAACTGTTCATTGATAAAGTTTCGTGGAGGATAGAGGAACCGGAGGAGGTATTTTCCTGCACTCTTCCGTCAACCAGGCAAATAATAGGTGAGAAACGGATAAGGATCGACCTTTACGATAAATTTGACGGCTTGTTCGCCTCGGCAAGAAATGAGGTTGGAGTTACCATCAAGGGATCAACCAAAACATCCCGAAGGCGTTCCCGTATAAGATCCATTTCCGCAAGAACGCCGATTACGGTTTCAGAGAACCAATTAACCCTTGAAATCGGCTGCGTTTATGAGTTAGGGGTGTCTTTATTCCGATCCAGGCCGTATACACGTACCATACGTATCACTTACAGCATTGCAAATAAAAACAAACTGATCTACAGGGATGGCAGCGCAATAATAGCTTAAATTAGTTTAACGAAAGGAGGACGTTCTTCATGATAGATTATTATGAAATATTGGGGACGGCAAGAAATGCTACTCAGGAGGAGATAAAAAAGGCTTATAAATCAAAGATGAGAAAAAACCACCCGGATAAATATAATGATCCGGCTCAAAAGGAACAGGCAGAAGATTGGTCAAAGCTGCTGAATAAAGCATACGAAACATTGAAGGATGACTTTCAAAGATCAAACTATGATTTGAAATTAAACAGCGGAGAATATAAGAACGAAGCCTTTAGACAAAAAGAAGAGGAGCTGAAAAAACGTGAACAGGAACAAAGGAGGAAAGAAGAAGAGCTCAGAAGAAGAAAGGAAGAACAAAAAGCCAGGGAAGCGGAATTCTGGAATCAGGAAAAGGTAAGGCACCCTGTAAGACATGGCTTGGCGCAGACTTTACGGGCTGCCGGGAGCGTCCTGATATTTTTATCAAAGGGGGTTGCGGTATTAGCCGGTCTTTCTGCATTGGTAATTCCGATAGTATTGGGGATACGCAGCGGTTTTTTTGCAGGGCATGCCGGATGGGTTATCCTTACGGTTGTATTATCGGCATCTTCATGGTTTTTATTTTTTAAAGATGCTATAGGATATCAATTATACCCACATCCGGTATTGGCAAATGTATTGTCAGTATTTCTCGCGATAATCCTTGGTGTAATAGCCGCATATTTGTTATCACTGACTTTTATGTTTATAGGAACATTATTGGCTCTTATATGGGCTGGAATAAAAAAGTTATTTGGTATAATAATAGCTATAGTAATAATTGTAGTTATTGTGAGTGCAATTTTTGGATAGGAGGCATTTATGACGGAACCTGGTATGGACAACAGGCAGTATAAACAACTTGTTTCTCTTCTGAACAGATTTCTTGACCGGTTTGATTGGACTTTTACCCCCTGGTATTGGGCAAACGATTTGGCGGTTCAGGAAAAGAACAAAGAGAAAAGGCTTGTCGGTGTTTGCTATGACGCCTGTAAATATCTGGCGGAGAAGCTTACAAGAGCCGGAATTCAATATAAATCCTATTGGATTTGCGGGTATGGTTTGAGTTCGATAGCGCAATGGTTCGCATGTCAGACATTGCATAGCTTTAATATCTGCAGGATACCGATTGATACGGCCAGGGGGCTCAGATACCGGTACTATTTTGCCGATTGTTCTTTTGCGGACCTTCGGGAATTTTACAACGAAGATGGTGAAAGAATCACCAGAGGGTTTCCCAGTGAAAAGAAAGCTTTGCAATGGGCGGCTAAAACGCTGCTTGGTAATGATCCCTATATGCTCAGAGAATTCGATCCCCTGGAAGTTAAAATGGGGAGCCATATTTTATACAGTATAAGGCGAATGTTCAATTCGGCTGCATAGGGGGATCGTACCATGATCGATGAAGATAAAGTATTGACAAACCTCACCACGGAAGGGCTTGAAAAGCGGTATGCCGATATTACAGACGCAGTTCAGGAACGGGTGCAATACGAGCTTGAAACCATTATCAAACTGGGGTTTACCGGCCAATTCCTGCTTGCCGCCGATTGTGCCGATTGGGCTAAAGTCCGCGGTATTCCCATAATCGCCTGCGGCGCAACCGCAGGTTCCCTTGTCGCCTATACATTGGGTATTACAAACCTGGACCCAATCAAATATCACCTGCTCTTTGAACGGTTCATTACGATTGAGAAGCCTGTTTTTCCCTATTTTGCCCTCAATGTATCCGCCACCGGACGTGATGCACTAATAGAATACATTACCCGGAAATGCGGCGCCGTACCGGATGGCTTCCTTATGCACGATGAATACCTTGGCCTTGAAGTCCTGGATACCATAAAAGACACTGGAACGCGTATCGGTATCAACATTGATACGATTCCACTGGATGACCGCAAAACATTTGCGATGCTGGGAAACGGGGACAGCGCCGGGGTTTTCGGGTTTGAATCTGCGGAAATGCAGACATTTTTGAAGCTGGCAAAACCGGATCGCTTTGAAGACCTCATCGCCCTCTATGCGCTCAATCATCCCGGCCCGATAGATAATATTCCCGATTTCATCGATTCAAAGATGAAACGTAAATTTGGTACCCGTATTCATCCCCTTGTTGATGATATCCTCAGGGAAACTTACGGAGTTATTGTCTATCAGGAACAGGTTATGCAGATATTCCATGATATCGCCGGATATACCCTGGCGCAGGGGGATATGCACAGGCGGACTCTGGGGAAAATGAGAGCTGAGATAATCGCCATAGAAAGGGAACAGTTTATAAGCGAATCCGGGGCAAAGGGGATTTCAAAAGAGAATGCCGACTGGATCTTTGAATTACTCTGCCAATATACACCCTATGCTTTTAACAAGAGCCATGCCGCAACGTATGCAATGATGAGCTACCGGACCGCATATCTTAAGGCCAATTTTTCATGACATAAGGGAGGAGGGAAATGTCGGACTATTTAACTGTTGCATATCCCAAACAAGGGGATGCTTATTTTGGCGCCGAGGCCTGGTTCATGCGTGGTAAAGCCTATGCCGAAGAGGGCTATCATGATCTGGCGCTGGAGGCCTTTACCCAGGCAATTGTCCTTAATCCCAATAATGCCGATTGCTATTTTCATCGTGCTGAATTGTATTTTTGGAGGGCCAATAAAGGCCTGTGTGTTTTTGAACAGATCATGGCGGCCTATGAGCAGGCCATAGCGGATTATACCCAGGTAATCACCCTTGCTCCCGATAATGCCGCCGCCTATGTTCAGCGTGGACGGGCCTATGTCCAAACATTCGAATGTGAACTGGCTATAGCGGACTACACCAGGGCAATCGGCCTTGAGCCTGATAATACCGATGCCTGGTATTATCGTGGTAAAGCGTATTGGGCACAGCACGAAAATGACAAAGCCCTTGCGGATTACGCCGTGGCAATCAGGCTTAACCCCTGTCATGCTCCGGCCTATGAGGGCTGCGGTGATGTGTATGCCGGACAGGGCATATTGGATAATGAGGACAATTATGAAAAGGCCATAGAGTACTATACCCAGGCGATCAACCTTGTTTTTGATTACCATCTCGGTCTTATGTCCATAAGGGATCTCTCTATGCCGCTCATACTTTATCCGGAAGCCGCTTCTTTCTATACCTCCCGCGCTTTGGTTTATTCGGTAATGAGAGAGTCTGATAAGGCCATAGAAGATTATAACCAGGTGATCCTTATTGCCCCCGATGCCGAGGCTTATTACCATCGCGGCACTGAGTATTACTACAAGGGCGATTATGACACGGCCATTGAGGATTTCACTACGGCAATCAAGCTTGATCCTGATCATAATTCTGCCTATAGCTTCCGCGGCAGGGTGTATTATCAACAGGGGTATGAAGAGGCAGCCATACAGGACTGCGCCAGGGCACTTATCATTTATCCCTATGATTCTGTCGCAAAGGAAACCCTTGAACTTGTGTGGGCGAAACACAGTGCGGAGCATGGGGAGGAGGCAATATGAAAATGATAAGACGGATTAACTATATAATCATCCTGTTGGTTTTGCTGTTTTCTGCTTGTGAAAAGGCTGTGCCGGGAAAAACGGCGGTGCCTGAAAAAACAAATGTATACCGTAAAGCAGTGATTCTCGAAGATACGGATGACCGCGGAATCTCCCTGGTAAAAGAGCTAACCGGCATTTCAAGGGATATTGAAATAAAAAAATCAGGCTGGATTGATTTGGACGGGGATGGGGACTACAAGGAATATTTTGCCCTCTATATTGTCTACGGTGATGGGGATAATGATGAGTCATATAATCATTTGGCCATTGTTAAGGATGATTGGGAAGGACTAATTTACCATATGGTGCATGATGAGGCTGCCTTTGATATTGATTTTTTCCAAAGAAATGAAAAGACTCAGGTAATGTATTACTATCAGGGCGGGTCGGCGATTCATCTTTCTTTCTCCATCTTTGAATACGATCCTCGCCGCATGTTTAATGAATTCTACGAGATTTTTGAAGGTCATATTGGCTCCTACGGCGATTATTATTTTCTTAATCAAAAATTATTATTCTCGGGGAACGGAGGGAAATATAACCTTGTCTTTGCTGATGGATCCTACCGATTGGAAGATTATGACGGCAGGGAAGGTATTACTGCTCCCAATGAGTTAAGTTTTGTGTATGAACATGAAAAGGACATTTTTAAAATTTTATTCAATGGTAATGAAATACGGTTTCGCGAAGACGAAGAAAGGCGGCATATGGTCAATATAAATCCTATACATATCCCGAAAGATACCCTTGTTTTGTGTAATGATTATCTAAAGCCGGATCGTTTTGACATATCCATCCGATATTCTCCTGATACTATGGAGGTCATCGGTGGTTTTTATGACATTTTTAAGTTTACGGAAAGGGGTTATTCTGAAATACCGGTTAGGGCGGATAGATGGTATTATATACGTTTTCTGGTGGAATAAAAATCAATATGATGACTTTAGACCAATGGTGATTGACGAGGCCCTAAGGATCGTCCCTAGGCGCAGGGAGCGCATTCACCATTGTCATAGGAAGACGGAAAATTGCCTATTAAAAAAAGGGAAGGGAAACTCATGGCCGGAAATTTTTCCATTAAAACCAGATCATCGTAGTAAGGGTTGAACCGTTACAGTTTTAAAGGGTATTAGTTCGGAATTGATTCAATATCAGAGGATCGTAAAATCTGATCATTGGGTTTTGACCGAACGATATAGTTTATCAGACTATTCCTTTGAGATTTCAAGTCTCTAAAATGGTGATGCTTACTGATTGGCCATACGGCTAAGCGCCCGCCCAGAGGTGGGCGCTTTCCATTTCCCTTCCCTAAATTGTAATGCTCAACTCTACTATAGCAATGCCTTAACCGAATCGGGATCGAAGTTCACGGCGGTTCTAAAGTTCGATTCCGCCAGCTTTTCTTCTATCTCCTCTTTATCCTTTTTAAACCCCTCAAGCTGGGTTACGATAGCCCTTTGATCCAGCAGGCTTTCAAGCTCTACCTTGTCCTTGCCGCCCTCGGTATTGTACTCGTAGCGGACCTTTGCCTGTCTGCGGCACTTGTCCGCAATATCCTCAAAAAGGGCGATCCTGGCCTTGAGGGTTTCCAGGGCGATAAGGTCCGCACGGTTTACCACATTGGCGCTCTCAATAGCGAGGTTGAGTTCCCGCAGGGATGACATTAAGGTATCCACGGCCTTGATAGTCTGGGCGAAAGTCTTGCCGTCAAAAAGCGAGGTGTTCTCCTCGGCGCCAACGTCCTTAACCGCATCCGCCCGGTCTATCTGGGCGCTCAATTTCTTAATCCGTTCCTTGAGCTTATTCCTCAGCCGGAAAGCGGATGCAATGGTTAAATTACCCATGGTATTCCTCCTGTTCTGTTTTCATACTATCATATAAGGAGAATTTTTGCAGGCATATCAAAATTTCATCAAATATACTAAACGGGTATTTAGTAAAAACACAAAAAACGCATAAATTTTGCGAAATTTCCGGTTAAACTAAAATTTTTTCCTTATATGATAGCATGCAGGAAAACGGAACCCAGACAGAAAACAACCTTCTTACCCATATCAGCCGAATTGTCACGCTGTCAAACAAACAGGGCCTGAGTAAAGATTTTTTTGCAGAGGCGGAAGAACACCTTAACGCGGTATGTGAAAAGCTCCAGGTAACACCGGTACAGGCGGTATTGTTTTCCCATTATCTGGGGGATTACGGCGACTATTCAATAACCAGCGCGGACATTGCGGAGGCGATCCACTGTGACAAAATTGAGATGATCCGTTACCTGGATGATATTGACTGCCTTGAACAGAAAAGGCTTATCTATCGCTGCCAGGAAGAGGGCTCGTTCTTTGAACGGAGGCGGAAAGGTAAAGAGGGCGCGGTATACGGTGTCCCGGCGGATGTTGTTGCCGCGATACGGCAAAACCGGGGATACGAGGTTCCAGGAATGGAGAATCTTTCCCTGCCGAAACTTTTTGAGTTTTTTGATGAGCTCTTTGCCAGGCGTAAGGATGATGAAGTATCATTTGATAATTTCATTGCCGAGATTCGGTCCCTGTTTGATCTGAATCACACCCTTGGTTTTGTGCAAAAGATCACCGGTTTCCGTCTTTCCAATGAGGACCTGGCACTGCTCCTCTTTTTCTGCAGCCAGCTGGTCAACGATGATGAGGATTCTGTCAGCTCCAGGGAGTTTCACCAGGTATATGAACGCAGAGCGATGGTTAACAGCATTAAACGGACGCTGAAAGACGGAACAAACCCGCTTATCAGATTTGAATTGATTGAAAACGAATACCGTGACGGCCTGGGGGACACCGAATGTTTCAGGCTCACCGAAAAGGCAAAAACAGAATTGTTTACGGAAATCAACATGCCGGCGCAGCAGGCAAAAAGCCGGAAGGGTCTTATTGAATACAAAAGTATTGCCAAAAAGACACTGTTTTACAATGAACGGGAAGCGGCGGCGATCCGGCGGCTCACCGGGTTATTACATTCCACACAGTTTAACAAGGTACGAACGCGGCTTGCCAAAAGCGGTATGCGCACCGGATTTGCCTGTCTCTTTTCCGGCGCGCCCGGTACGGGAAAAACCGAGACCGTCTATCAGATTGCCCGCGCAACAAAACGGGCGATCTGTATGGTCAACATTGCCCAGACCAAAAGCAAATGGTTTGGCGAAAGTGAACAGAAGATAAAAGGGATATTCGACCGTTATCGTATGATGGTGCAGGAGTCCGTCCGCTTTAAACAGCCGGCGCCGATACTGCTCTTTAACGAAGCCGATGCGGTCATTGGCAAACGCCGCCGCCTGGAGGACGAGAGGAACGGCCCCGGTCAAACCGAAAACGCCATCCAGAATATTATCCTGCAGGAAATGGAAAATCTGGACGGTATTTTGATTGCCACCACCAATTTGACCAATAATATGGACAGCGCCTTTGAGCGGCGTTTTCTGTACAAGATCGAATTTGAAAAGCCCTGTCAGGCGGCCCGTGAGGCAATCTGGAAAACTATGCTGCCCGGTTTATCCGCCGAAGAAGTGGGTGAATTGGCAGCCCGCTATGATTTTTCCGGCGGCCAGATTGAAAACATTTCCCGGAAACGCGCCGTGGACGCGGTTCTTGGGGGTGAGGAACCATCCTTTGATATGATGCTTACCTATTGCAATGAAGAGCATGTGGGAAAACAGGCAGTTAGAATTGGTTTTGGTATGTAGGGATAGAGGAGTAACAAGAATGAACGATTACAAAGACTACTTTGAATTTGAAGATGGGTCGTATTTTGCGGTCCAAACCAATGGGACAAAAGTTTATATACAGCAGGGGAATATTTATCTGTCTATAACATTGGATGGAAGCAACCATGATGAAATTGAAAAAATGGATAAGGAAACAAGGAAGTATCAAAATATCAGGATAGGCATTTTTGAAACCGAATACGATGCATTGGCCGGAGCGGAGGAAGAAACCTGGCATTTTATCTTTATGAAACACGATCAAGGCATAAAACAGAAGCCGCAAACATCGGATTTCTGGAGGTCTGCGGTTGAACGTGATTCGCATATTTTTGGGTTTGTCCCGGATGAGGATAAGATACAATGACAGATACCGAAAAAGATTACTTTGGCAAATTGTATGAGGGCTTTTCAAAACCGGAACAGATAAAAAACGTTCTGGACTTAATGGCCACCGCCAATGCCGGCATCCCGCAGGATCTACTCAACTCCCTTGAAATATGCGGTTTTGAATTGATTGAACACATAAAACAGGAGATGAAGCGGAAAGAAGGGATTGAGTATAATGAGTATGATTGGCGGTGTGACAATGCCCGCGATGAAATTGCCCTTGTGGATGAGAGCATTGAGGTGATTCGCCGGTATTGGACGGAATTTAATAGGGAGGTAAAATGAATTCAGAACCCGCTTTGAACATAACCGAGGAACAGGAAAAAGAACTTTTTAAACAAATGCAAAGCGCAAAGGACAGGCTTATCAATGCAAATCAGCGCCTGGTGGAATCCATCGCCAGGAAGTATATCGACCGGGGGCTCCCCTTCTCCGAGCTGGTCCAGGCGGGGAACATGGGACTTATCAAGGCGGTGGAGAAGTTTGACTGCCAAAAGGGCTTTAAGTTTTCCGCCTACGCTGCCTGGTGGATACGTCAGGCCATCACCCGGTCCATACCGGGAGAGGCCCGAAACATCCGGGTGCCGATCTACATGAGCGAACAGATCAACAAGGTAAGCCGGGAATCACAACTGCTCAAGAAGATTTTTGGCCGGGAGCCCAGGGACGAAGAGATCGCGAGACGGCTCGGCTGGACTGCCCAACGGGTTAAGTCGATCAGGAATGTTGCCATGGCTACAGAATTGGCCGCTATAAAAGGATCAAATGATGATTAAAGGAACCTATGAAGAATGGCTTAAATTGGTTCGGCAAGCCGGGGCAGCACTGGAAGCTGTTCCGGAAGAATTTAAAACATCAGAATTATGCGGCGCGGCTGTTGCACAATGCGGCTGGGCCTTGCTGTTTGTACCGGAAGAACTGAAAACCCGTGACCTGTGTTTTGACGCCGTTTGTGGTGCGGGACTTATGCTGGAGCATGTACCGGAACAATTCCGGGATGCGGAACTCTGTTTGGCGGCGGTTGATCATAAGGGGTACGCGCTCAAGTTTGTTCCTGAGGATGTTATGAACGAAGATATTTGCATTGCCGCCGTGGACGAGGAGCCAAAGGCGTTTGAGTTTGTGCCGATGGAGTGGCGGACAGAGATGGTGCGGGGAGCGGCGGGCTTAAACTCTATTTTTAGGAGAATAAGAGATGAATTTTGATAGAATACTAAAAGAATTTAAAACTTATGAGCAACAAGTTTTAACAGAAATAGATGTAGCTATAACTTATATTGATGAGATTTCTGTAAAATTAAAGACTATTTATACCCAAGCTAAAAAGCTAAAAGAAACATCATATAATCCTACTGATTTTGATAGATCAGTTTTAAGAGCTAAGGCAGAAATTGATAGCTATTTTAATACAATAAAAGAAGCTGCGGACAAGTTAGCGTTATTCCACCCCGGAACAAACGGTTTTGAACCAAGATTGGTAGAAACGTTGAGAATATCAATCGAACACCTGAATAATTCTTTTGAATCTGTTAAGGAAGCAAAAACTCTTATTGACTCTTTAAATCCAACAGATAATTTTGCTACAGCTAAACAAGTAGCAAAATTAAGTTACTTTCAAGCTCAAGATATTGCCAATATCCTTAATAATGCAATTAGACGACATACTACTACTACACCTGATATACAATTTGATTTTGTTAAAGTTCTAAATTAAAACCTTATACGTATTTAAGAATCTGGTGATTTCTACACAATATATGGGTGCTACATAATGGAACAGAGCCTAAAATTATAGGCGATGTGTCAAAATGACACACTTTTGGGCTATACCAGCCGATTTCCAGAGTAGGAGACGCTTTATGGAACAGAGCCTTGCTTTTAAACACGCTATATATAGCGTATGAATTTAAAACGATGCGCTATTTGTGGTGTAAAAATCATTTACGTTTTGGAAAAAGAATTGAGAAAAAATTTGAGTATTGACAAGATTATAAAGATAGGCTACACTTATAAGACTTAGAAGTTAGGAATGTCTGATCAGGAAAATTCTATTATGGAAGCAAATTTCAAGGATTTTGCTGGGAGGGGACCCCGTGGTGCCTCATTTAGAAATGTACCTTTCAGCTATGGGTGCCTCATTTCAAAAATGTACCTTTAAGCCTTGGTACGAAGCTTGGCTTGGTGGGCGGCCAACATGGAGTTAACGGCCCGATGAATAG